>JAYENE010000095.1:0-18163 GCA_034721935.1 Thermodesulfobacteriota bacterium | reverse complement strand
AAAATTTTATTTGGTCGTCGTTATTTCTTAACGCTCTCTAACATGCTCAAACAGTCAGCCGTTTTAAATTTAACTGCCCGCCACATCAGGTTGTTGGCAGGTTACTTTTTGAGTTTGTAAATTTCTGATGATTAAATTTTATACTGAAAACTGTTTGAGTAGATTATGGATCGTTACGAAAGAACCATAAGCGATTTAATTTAAAGATGAAATATTTTCTTAAAACAAAAACCTTTATTAATAGTCCGGACAGGTTCTTTTATTACGAGCCGTTATCTACGAGTTTTTTCAGTAAAAATTTAATTATAGCTGGCGCGGTAATATTTTCAAAAAGCTAAAATGTTACCTTTTATTTATCTTGGGGGGCGTTTTTCAACGGTCTCAAAAGATGGATAACAAAGGCTGGTTGCAAAGAAATCGTTGGTGCCGAAGGCCGGACTTGAACCGGCACGGGTTGCCCCACTGCCCCCTCAAGACAGCGTGTCTACCAAATTCCACCACTTCGGCATTTTGAAAATTCTGAAAAAAGTAAAAATTTATTTAGGGGGTTTTGCCGGCAGTGACTCCTCGGGCTTGGAAGGAGCGCTTTTTTCAGGTGCAACCGGCGCTGACTGTTTCTCTGCCGGCGCCTTTTGTTCCATCACAACAGAATCGCCGATTCTGTGAGAAGATATATACGCAAGGCTCAGCGATGTCAGCATAAACACAATTACCGCAACTGTTGTCGCCTTGCCCAGGAAACCTGATGCGCCTGTGCTGCCGAAAAGGGTCTGGCTGGAACCCCCTCCAAAAGCTGCGCCCATATCCGCCCCTTTTCCCGTCTGCAGCAAAATAATCATAATAAGGGCTATGCATACTATAACGTGTATTATTATCAATATTGTTGTAATCATAATTTTATATTTAAAAATTAACTATTTTGCTAAATGTTTCTGCATTCAGGCTTGCGCCTCCTACAAGCGCGCCGTCAATATCGGGCATTAACATAAGCTCTTTTACATTGTCCGGTTTGACGCTGCCTCCATACAGTATTCTTACGGAACTGGCAAGATTATTGCCGAATTTTTTTTCGATCAATGAGCGTAAATACTGATGAATCTCCTGAGCCTGCTTGCTTGTCGCTGTTTTCCCTGTCCCGATGGCCCAGACAGGCTCATAAGCTATAATTAGTGTCTCAAGATCACTTAAAACTAAATTTTCTAATCCCTTTGCAACCTGTTTGTCAAGAACGGAAAATGTATCGTTTGACTCACGCTCTTTTTCAGATTCTCCAACACATACAACAGGTATTAAATTATCTTTAATCGCAGCTCTTATTTTTTTATTAACTGTTATATCGGTTTCTCCAAAATATTGACGCCGCTCAGAATGACCTATTATAGCATAACTGCATCCGGCTGATACGAGCATGGCCGATGATATTTCACCTGTATAGGCCCCTTCGGGTTCCCAGAAAAGATTCTGGGCGCCAAGCGCAACGCAACTCCCTTTTACAACCTCCGAAACAGGCATAAGAGATGTAAACGGAGGGGCAATCATAACATCAACTGTATTATCAGTTATTAGCTTAACAAGCTGCCGTGCTGTTTCCACAGCCTCAAAGCATGTTTTAAACATCTTCCAGTTTCCGGCAATAAGTGGCCTGCGATTTTCCATTAGTTTATCTCCTTTGTTTAAACCTGCGCCCCTATCATGGCCGCAAGATCGACCATCCTCTTTGAGTAGCCCGCTTCATTGTCGTACCAGGAAAGCACTTTTACCATGTTATCGATAACATATGTAGTCGGCGCATCAACAATGGAAGATAGTGGCGATCCATTATAATCGATTGATACCAGCGGAAGTTCGCTATATCCTAATATGCCGGAAAGGGTTTCTTCTGCAGCCGTTTTAAGGGCCTGGTTAACATCAGAAACAGTAACTCCTGATTTTTCCACCGTTACCACCAAATCAACGATCGACACGTTTGGTGTTGGAACACGGATCGAAAGTCCGTTGAGCTTTCCTGACAATTCCGGAAGCACAAGAGCAACCGACTTTGCGGCGCCTGTTGTCGTCGGAATCATTGACACGGCTGCGGCTCGCGCTCTGCGCAGGTCCTTGTGAGGAAAATCAAGGAGACGCTGATCTCCTGTGTAAGAATGTATAGTGGTCATCAGCCCGCACCTGATGCCGAAATTTTCCAGAAGCACTTTAGCAACAGGCGCAAGGCAGTTTGTGGTACAGGAGGCATTTGATATAATGTGATGTTGAGCAGGATTATACTGGTTTGAATTTACGCCC
Organism: Thermodesulfobacteriota bacterium; assembly: GCA_034721935.1. GTDB lineage: Bacteria > Desulfobacterota > Desulfobacteria > Desulfobacterales > ETH-SRB1 > Desulfaltia. The sequence goes on along the minus strand of JAYENE010000095.1, from coordinate 15,880 downwards.
ATGACAATTGTAATATCAGGGTCTTTGGCAGGAGCGGATATAATAACCTTTCGCGCGCCTGCAGCAAGATGCTTTGACGCGCTTTCGGAATCCCTGAAAAGTCCGGTGCATTCAGCGACAATGTCAACCCCAAAGTCTCTCCAGGGAATGTTGGCGGGGTCCTTTATGGATGTAATGCCAATTGATTTTCCTGCTACTTCAATTGAGTCGTCCCTGGCCGTAACTTCAACGTCTAATTTACCGTGTACAGAATCATAGGCAAGAAGATGGGCCATTGTGGCTGAGTCTGTAAGATCATTAATCGCCACGACCTCAACTTCAGGATGATTAATAGCGGCTCTGAGAATAACACGTCCTATTCTTCCAAAACCGTTGATGCCTATTTTTATGCTCATAATACCTCCTTTGGATTGTTGATTTAGGATTGTTAATTCTTGCTGCGTTTGTTTCCTTTTAAAATAGCGCTTGCAAGGGAAATGCTCTTTTTCCCAAAAGCTTCCAGGCTTTGTCCGAGCTTACTAAGTTCAGTGTTTTTTCGAGTGTTAACCGCTTTTAACAAAATCGGGAGGTTAACACCTGATAAAACTTCTATCCTTCCTTCTTCAAGAAACGAATAGCTTAGATTGGAAGGGGTTCCACCAAACATATCGGTTAAAACAAGCACCCCCTCTTTTGTTTTTACCCTCTTTATTGCTTCGGCAATTTTCAAGCGAAGCGCATCCGCCTTTTCATTCAAATCTATGGAGACCGACTCGATAGCTTCCGGCCTGCCGCCGAGAATGAATTCAGCGGTATCAATCAATGAATCCCCAAGCTGTCTATGCGTAACAATAACTATGCCTATCATAAAATACCCTATTACTTAAAGTGATCGGTTCCGGGTTCAAAGGTTCAACCCCTAACCCTTAATTATAGTTGTGGTTGTCAAAACCTGTCATCCTCCTCCTTTATGATAGAAAGGATTTCATCTCTGTCGGCAGCCTCCAGCAGCCTTTCCTTAAAAAGATCATTTTTAAGAATCCTGGAAATCCTGGCAAGCAATTTCAAGTGAAGACCTGTTGAATTTTCCGGTGTAACGAGAAGAAAAAAGATGTGGGTAGGCTTGCCGTCTATAGATTCAAAGTCAACCCCTTTTCGGCTAAGACCAAAACAAAGCACCAGTGATTTCAGGCCCTTTAGTTTGCCGTGCGGAATGCCGATTCCTCCGCCTATGCCTGTGCTGCCTAATTGTTCCCTGTCCAAGAGTACTCGCATAATCTCTTCATGATTTACTCCGGCAATACGGGCCGCAGGCGTAACAAGTTCTTCAAGTACCCCCTTCTTGTCATCCGATTTAAGGTCAACAAGAATTGCTTCTTTATCTAAAACATCAAGAATTTTCATTTAATATGTACCAAAAATTTTATTAATACCTCAATTGAGCGAAAAGCTTAATTGATAGTTGTCAGGAATGTTTACTTGCCTGTGCCGGGCTGAATCAAGCCGTAGTGTCCATCTTTACGGCCATAAAGAACATTAACCTGATTAGTCCTGGCATTTGTAAACACAAGAAAATTACTGTTTATAAGATCCATCTGCATTATAGCTTCTTCTACATCCATTGGTTTATATTCGATATTTTTAATCTTCACATCTCTCTCAACCTCTATATCAGGATGAGCAATCTCTTCAACAAAAGCGCCTTTTGCCCTGGCTTTTGAACCGCCTCTGTGTTCTCTGTTTTTTTGCTTGTTTTTCTTTATCTGTTTCTCAAGCTTATCCAGAACCATATCAATAGCCGAATACATGTCGCCTGTTTCTTCTTTGCCGTTTACATTTAGTCTATCACCAATAATATTGATTTCCGCTATATGACGAAACTTTTCAACCGAAAGGACAACCTTTGCTTCTGCCGGGTTGTACAGGTATTTATCAAACCGATTAAGTTTTTCTTGAACATATGATTTTAAATTTTCAGAGGAATCCAGATTTTTAAAAGTTACAGATGTCTGCATGCAAAAACCTCCCTAAAATTGTTTACGTTTGTTAGATGGCAACACCCTTAGCTTTTCCCGATACTTGGCTACGGTCCTCCTGGCAATATCAATATTCAGCTCCTTCAAAAGTTTCGAGATTTTATCATCGCTGTAAGGTTTTTTAGGATTTTCACCAGCAATAATCTGTTTTATCTTTTCCTGAACGCTGACAGAGGGTATTGCCTCACCATCTATTTGATTAATAGAACTATTAAAAAAATATTTCAATTCAAAAATACCCTGGGGAGTATAAGCATACTTGTTTGTTGTAACCCTGCTGATTGTTGATTCGTGCATGCCTATATCCTGAGCCACATCCCTTAGCACCATCGGCTTTAAGTATGCTATTCCCTTTTCGAAAAAGTCTTGCTGGAATTTCAATATGCTTTCTACAACCCTGTAGATGGTCTTCTGGCGCTGATAAATGCTTTTGATTAACCATGCTGCTGAACGCATTTTTTCCTGCATATAGCTCTTTGCGTTGCCGGAGATTTTTTCTCCGCGTTTTATTGCGTTTTTATAAAAAGAGTTGACCTGGAGTTTTGGCATTCCTTCATCATTTATCATTATCACAAACTCATTTTCAAATTTATAAACAAAAATATCCGGAATGATATATTGAGGCTCTTCATCGGAAAATTGCCGTCCGGGTTTTGGCTCCAGCGCTGTGATAACATTTACAGCGGAACAAATCTCTTCAATGCTTACTTTTAACGCCCTTGCTACGGCTTTATAATTTTTATTTTCAAGATGCTTGAGATGGTTACTGATAATATCGGTTACTACAGTATTATTAAGCCCTAAATGGTTTGCCTGAATAAGGAGACATTCGCTGAGATCCCTGGCGCATACTCCGAGCGGGTCAAAAGTCTGCATTAATGATAAAATTTTATTTACTTTTTCAGTTGTTGACTTGCTTGATTCGACAAGCTCTTCGACAGAAACCTTTAGATACCCGTCTTTATCCAGATTGCCGATAATTAAGTTTCCAATCGTTTTTTGCTCCTTTGTCTCAAATGTCATACGCAGTTGCCAGCGAAGGTGATCATTTAAAGATTCCTTACGCGCTACAAAGGATTCAAAGTTTAGCGCGCTTTTCTTTTCGCTTTCAAAATGGATTCTGCCGGACGAATTGTATTCATCAAGATAATTGCTCCAGTCAATATTATCATTAATTTTTTCTTCTATTGTAACCTCTTTAATCGGTTTTTCAGTCGCCACAGCTTCAGATTGCTCCGCAGACTGTTCTTCATCGACAACATCTGTTGTTACCTCTTCCAGCGCTGGATTTTCCTCCATTTCCTGCTGGATAGTATTCATAAGTTCCAGGCGGGATAGCTGCAGAAGCTTAATAGCTATCTGGAGCTGCGGTGTCATGATAAGCTGCTGGGATAATTTGAGTTCTTGTCGTAATTCAATCGTCATTTTATAATCTGAATTCGTCCCCTAAATATATACGCCGGGCTGTTTCGCTGGAAGCTATCTTCTCAGGAGGACCTGATTCAATAACTTTCCCTTCATTTAATATATACGCCTTGCCGCAAACTTCAAGCGTTTCCCTGACATTATGATCAGATATCAAAATTCCAATTCCTCGTTTTTTAAGGTGCCTGATTATGTTTTTGATATCAATAACAGCGAGAGGATCAATGCCTGCAAAGGGTTCGTCTAATAAAATAAATGACGGGTTTGCAGATAATGCGCGCGTGATTTCGAGCCTCCGTCGTTCCCCTCCTGAAAGCATATTAGCCTTTTGATCTGCAAGGTGCTTGATGCCCAATTCGTCAAGAAGCATGTTTGCGCGATAATTTTGCTGTGACTTTGAGATAGACAGCGCTTCAAGAATCGCTAAAATATTTTGTTTTACAGACAGCTTTCTGAATATTGAAGGCTCCTGAGGAAGATATCCAACACCCTTGCGGGCTCTTATATACATAGGGCAATCGGTGATATCTTCATCGTCAATAAAAACCTTCCCTTCATCAGGCTTTATAATTCCAATAGTCATATAAAAAGTAGTGGTTTTGCCGGCGCCGTTAGGACCAAGAAGGCCGACAACACTGCCGCTTTCAACATCCAGGCTTACGCAGCTTACTACCCGCTTTCCATTATAGATTTTAATCAATTTCTGAAGAGATAATTTTGCCATGGTCCTGTTTGTTTAAAGATTGTTATCTTTTGAATAAAATACAGCTTCAACCCGTTTTTCTTTGCCGCCTTCAACTATCATGCGGTCATCAGATCTGTACATGGTTATTTTTTCGCCTGAAATAAAATTGTTTCCGCTTGTGACCTTCGAATTTGGACCGGTTAAAACAATAATCCCTGTTTTCGCCGTATAAACCGCCTGTTGTGCCCTTGCGACCTTGTCATCAAATTTTATTACTACATTGCCGTTTGCGACAATCTTTTTTATCATTTCCTCTCCGGCTGCTGGTTTCTCTTTTTTATCCACACCCTTTTTATAAAAAATCTTAAGTCTGTCGGCTGTAATAACATCGGTTCCCCTAATTGCTACAACATTTCCAATAAATTCAGCCAACATAGCTTCATTGTCGGCAATTAGTTTGTCTGATGTAATATGAATTTTATTGCTATCTTTTTCCGGATTTGTTGTTGAATTGTCAGCATATGCAAAAAACAGCTTAAAAACACATACAAACAACAAAATTGCAACCCAGACATAGAATGCTCGATAACCTGTTATATTACAAAGTAATGGTCTCACTAAAATTGCTCTCAACCCTTCCTTCAAACAAGATCCTGTTGGTATTTAAATCAAAATTCATCGAGTCGGCTGCAAGATTGAGTGAATCACCGACAATTTCCACAGGAACTTTTGAAAAAATAATCCGTTTGGTGTGTTCGTAATTAAGCTTTTTGGTTGTCAGCCTGTAAGTTTCATTTCGCACAACAACGTCGCCTGTAACCTCTATGTCATTTGAATCTGTTTTCAGAATACCTTGATCAGCCGTCAAGTAAACCTTTCCTCCATCTTTAAGAAAAAATGTCACAATAACATCCTGTAAATTTGCCTGTTTGGTTGCATCAATATAATATGCTGATTTAGCTTCCAGGCTCCATTCCTTTATCCCATCACGCGTCGCTGTTTGGTAAACCTTGCTTATTGATACGTTTGCTTTGCTGCAAAGGGGTGAAATGAACTTGCCCTCTTTATTCAAAATTAATCGATAGCCTATAAAAACCGCTGATATGGCGCCCAGAGAAAGGAGAATGATTGCGACTAAAAAAATTTTTAGCCTTTTATTTTTAGTGTTTTTTTTAAAAAGCATTATCAAAAATAATGAACTCGTAAAAAGCTATGTTATGCTGCTTCGCGGCACTGCGGACGAAAATAACTTTAGCGCAACTTTTTTTAGTTTATGAAACAAGGCGGCTTCAGTGAGCTTCAGGTATAATTAAATTTAAATCAGGGAACTGTCTGAATGTATTAGAAATCGTTAAGAAAGAACCTGACACGATACTGCTTTTTATAAAGGATCGTCGGTTTGTCGCAATTGTTATTTTCATTATGGCCTGTTCTTTCTTTACGATTTCTTATATGTGAGTTTTTCCTGGTTTAAATTTAATTATACTTGGAGCGGTACCTGCTAAAGACCGTACTTTTGACGGCGCCATCAAAAACGGCTGATAATATTTTCGAAAAGCCCCTGAACTTTCAATATGGTTTCGCAAACCTCTCTTACAGCGCCAAAACCGCCCTTTGCCGATGTAACCATATCGGCTTTTTCCAGCAGCTTTTCGTGGGCATCGGCTACGGCAATGGAAAGGCCGACCAGTTTCATCAGGGGAAGATCGGGCAAATCGTCGCCAATAAATGCGATCTCTTGGGGCAGCACGCCTGTCCGCGTAATAACGGAATCCATAACAGCGGCCTTATCGCCGACTCCGTCGAATATATATGAAATGCCAAGATTTTTACACCTGTGCAAAAGAGCCTTTGAAGTTCTCCCTGTCACGACATTTACATCTATTCCTGCTTCGATGAGAAGCCTTATCCCGAGCCCGTCTTTCACATTAAAGACCTTGGTCTCCTCGGCATTGTCATTATAGATTATACTGCCGTCAGTAAGTACACCATCCACATCAAGAAGAAGAAGTTTTACCCTTTTTAATTTGTCAACAACCATCATCCTCTACTGCCCCTGAATACTCATCCCTGGCCCCATAAGCGTTAAGTTAAAAATTAAGTAAGCGTTTACGGGTTTAAAGGTTCAAGGTTCAGAGGTTCAAGGTTTTGGGTTAAGGTAACCCTGAACGGTGAACCCTGAACTTGTGAACGCTTACAGAAATAGGCGACACCTTTAATATTTGCTCGTCGAAAGTTCGACATAAGCCATGCTCAATTATTGTTTGTAAATCGCAGGGTGCGTTTTACGCACCAAAAACATTCCATTTTGCCCATCAAGTATTTTATCATTCGTTCATTCAGATGATATGTATGCCGTTGGTGGTGCATAGAATGCACCCTACCTGGCTGCGGTTCAAAATCCCTGATTCCCATAAGCGCCAAGTTAAAAATTAATTATTAACAATTGATTATTGATTATTGATTATTGATTATTTTTCCTGTGTGAATATCATTGTTTCTATTCATATTTAACAATTAATAATCAATTGTTAATTGTGAATAATTAATGTCTTCCTAATTGTTTCCTGATTTAAATTTGATTATACTTGAAGCGCATTTATTTTCAAAGAGTTAAAGTGTTACAAAAAATTAAACTAATACACCTCTAATCGCTACGAGTTGTGAAAGAAGCTCATAAAGATCATCAAGTTTTAGCGAATTAGGCCCATCGCAAAGCGCCCTGTCCGGATCTTTATGAACCTCCATGAATATTCCATCTGCGCCTGCGCCAACCGCGGCTCTTGCAAGGATAGGCACAAATTCCCGCTGCCCTCCGGAGCTTGTGCCGGCTCCTCCCGGAAGCTGAATGCTGTGAGTGGCGTCAAATATTATTGGCCAGCCTGTATCCTGCATTATCTTTATGCCGCGGAAATCTACAATTAGATTGTTATATCCGAACATTGTGCCCCGTTCCGTGATCATGATCCGTTTGTTTCCTGTAGAGGCTACTTTTTTAACAATATTGATAACATCCCAGGGAGCAAGAAATTGTCCTTTCTTAATATTTATCAGTTTTCCGGTTCCGGCAACTTTTAAAATAAAATCGGTCTGCCTGCACAAAAAAGCAGGAATCTGTATTATATCCAGCACCTGTGCAGCTCTTTCCACTTCAGTTATTCTGTGAACATCTGAAAGTATCTTTATGCCCAGCTCTGACTTTATTTGCCCGAGAATTTTAAGTCCATCAACCAGCCCAGGGCCTCTGTAAGAATTTATTGATGTGCGGTTAGCCTTATCATAAGACGCCTTAAATATAAATGGAATACACAATTCTTGCGTAAGCTCTTTGAGAAATGAAGCTATTTCAAAGCTGGTTTCATAATCCTCTATCACACATGGACCTGAAATAAGCACAAGAGGCGCTCCCTGCCCGATTGATATATTACCTGTTTTGACAATATTATTCATAATATCAGCTCAGTTGAGCTAAACGCTCAATTAGGGTGTTAAGTGTTAAGTATATGATTAAACAGCAAATTGCTTTTATATAACACCTAACACCTAACACCTAACACCTAACACCTAACACCTAACACCCTATGAATTTGACTTTTTACGAGTTCATCAAAGTTGATGCATTCGTAAAAAGTCCTAAAATCGTCATGCCGGACCCCGTATCCGGTACGGGGCAGGCCCGATCCGGCATCCAGAACGCATTGAATTTACTGGATAGCGCTAAAGCTTCACTACGTGCCCGGCTTTCGCCGGAATGACGGAAAAGAGAACTTTTCGACTTTTTACGAGTTCATCAAAGTTAATGGTCTTGATTTTCGGCTTGCTTAATTTTGGAAATTTATCTTATGCATGGCTAAAAGTCAAGAAACGAAAACTTTGCCTTGATTGCAGCTATTTTAGCTGTTATGTTTTATTATTCTATTAGAATTAAAAGGAGGATGCAACCTATTGAAAACTAAGATAAAATATACAAAATATCATCTTGTCGCTCTAGTCTGTTTTATATTGATTGTTCCGATAGTGTGGGTTTTGTCAACCCGATTTGAAGGCGAAAAACCGTCTGTCACACTGGAACTCCCCTCTTTGTCAATAAAAGTATCACAAGAGCTTTCTATCCAGGTGTCTGATGCTAAAAGCGGTATGCGAATGATATGGATTGGTCTTTATAAAGATGGCAAAGAGGTTGTGCTGCTTGACAAGGACTTTCAGTCGCCAGAGTATAAGGGCGGGAAAATTCATAAAGAGACCTTTAAAATCAAGGTAGAACCAGGAAAAATAGGGGTCAGCGATGGCAAAGCAATTCTGCGGATTGTTGCGCGAGACCTTTCCTGGCGCGGATGGTGGCACGGCAATAAAACATATATTGAAAAAAATGTAACGATCGACACCCTGGCGCCTGAGATAGATATTCTGAGCAGAGCCCACAATATAAGCCAGGGCGGGGCAGCCCTTGCAATATACAGGCTCTCCGAGCCGTGTCCAAAGAGCGGAATATGTGTTGGAAAAGATTTCTTTCCGGGCCATTCAGGCTATTTTAAAGATCCTGATATTTTTATGGCCTTTTTTGCGCTTAGTTATGATCAGGGGCCAAAAACCGAAATTTTTGTTAAAGCAACCGACCGGGCAGGCAATATTAAAAGAGCCGGCATTTATCATTATATAAAAAAGAAAATCTTCAAAAAAGATATACTTAATATTTCAGACCAATTTCTAAACTGGAAAATGCCTGAATTTGATGTTGACGTGCCTGGCGATTCCAAAACAGTCATGCTGGACAAGTTCCTTAAGGTAAACCGTGATCTTCGCAAAGCCAATTACAGAACGGTAACGGAACTCGGCGGGAAAACAGATGCCTCTTTATACTGGAACGGAGCATTTATACGGCTCCCGAGATCAGCGAATAGAGCCGGCTTTGCTGATCAGCGAACATACAAATACAAAGGACAAACAATCGACCATCAGGTACACCTTGGAGTAGATCTGGCGTCTGTTGCGCATTCGCCCATTCCCGCGGCAAACAACGGAAAGGTTGCATTTGCGGACTCCCTGGGTATTTATGGAAAAACAGCGCTGATTGACCATGGTTTTGGATTGTATAGCATGTATTCCCATTTAAGCAGTTTTGATGTACAGAAAGGACAGGTGGTGGCAAAGGGGGAAATCATTGGCCGAACCGGAATAACGGGTCTTGCCGGTGGCGACCATCTTCATTTCGGCATTCTAATACATAATACATTCACCAATCCGGTTGAATGGTGGGATGCAACCTGGATAAAAAATAATATTACAGGCAAGATCAACAAAGCCAAAAAAGATTGAAGATTTGTGGTATCGCTTTGCTGGCACCCTTCATTTGTCAGTTTACACTTGTCAAGAACCTCACGCAAAGGCGCCAAGACGCAAAGAAAGGAAATAAAGAAAAGCTTTGGTAATTCTCGGCTTTACTAAATGCTGTCAATGCCAATAGGTAAATGGATTCAGCCTGGAAATTGCTGAAAGAACTTTGCGTCTTTGCGTGAGATTGTTCTTTATACAATCGAAAATATTCAATTGAGAGAATTATCAGTAATGAAAAAATATAAGGTCAACAAGACGTATCAGGAAATCAATGAAAAAATCAGATCCGGTAAAGTAGTTGTGGTTACAGCCGAGGAAATCATCGATATTGTCAAGGATGAAGGCCCGGTTGAAGCTGCAAGACATGTTGATGTGGTGACCACAGGAACCTTTTCCCCTATGTGTTCTTCAGGAGCCTTTATTAATTTCGGGCATTCTGTCCCGAGAATTAAGGCTTCCAAAGTCTGGCTGAACAAAGTGCCCGCATATGCGGGAATTGCTGCTGTAGATTGCTATCTCGGAGCTGCAGAGCCGTGCGAGGATGATCCGTTGAATAAGGTATATCCCGGTGAATTCAGATACGGAGGAGGCCATGTAATCCAGGATCTGCTTGCAAAAAAAAAGATATATTTAAAAGCAACATCTTATGGAACGGCATGCTATCCAAACAGGATGACAGAAAAGGAAATAACTCTGCGCACCCTTCCCAGCGCAACACTTTGCAACCCAAGAAACGGGTCTCAGAATTATAACTGTGCCGTAAATCTTACCAACAAAACTGTTTATACTTATATGGGCGCTCTTAAACCAAAAGCAGGCAATGTAAACTACTGCTCTGCAGGACAATTAAGCCCTCTTCTTAATGATCCTTATTACAAAACTATCGGACTTGGAACCAGGATTTTTTTAGGCGGCGGCACCGGGTATGTCGCATGGCACGGAACCCAGCACAACCCTTCTGTAAAGAGAACTAAAATGGGTGTTCCTGTCACATCTGCCGGAACATTGTGGGTCATGGGAGACATGAAAACGATGAGCCCGAACTGGCTGGTCGGCGTTAGCCTTCAGGGTTATGGATGTTCGCTCGCTGTAGGTCTGGGTATTCCGATCCCGATATTGAACGAGGAAATTGTGCAATACACTGCAATATCTGACAAGGAAATTTTTACCCAGATAGTCGATTATGGGCATGATTATCCAAACGGTATTGCAAAAAGCTACGGCCAGGCTAATTATGCCGAACTTAAAAGCGGCCATATAAAATTTCAGGGGGAGACCGTCCCAACCGTGCCTATTTCCAGCATTGTAAAGGCTCGCGAGATCGCCGAAATATTGAAGAATTGGATTTCAGCCGGCAAATTTACACTTGGCGAACCACAGTTTACTCTTTCAAACTAAGTATTTTGATTTGTCAATACACTTCAAACTTATCTCATGATACGCACTTTCATAAGTTTTGAACTGCCGGAAAAAATAAGATCCTTTATCAGCAGTATTCAGGAAGATCTAAAGTCTAATCGATTGGATGCACGGTGGGTCCAACCAGAAAAGATCCACCTTACACTGAAGTTTTTAGGCGACATCAATAAAGATGACACTCAAAAGGTTGGCGCAGCAATATTTAAATCCGCCGCAGATTATGCTCCGATATCTCTCGCTGCAAAAGGGATCGGCGCCTTTCCCGGCATTAACCGTCCCCGTGTCTTATGGATCGGCATCACAGGGCAAATTGACATGCTTATCCAACTGCAAAAAAGTCTTGATGATAAATTAGAGAAAATCGGTTTTTCAAAAGAGAACCGGCCATTTAAGGGTCATCTGACATTTGCTCGTGTAAAAGGCAGGATCAACCAGGCAAAACTCATTAATGCAATAAAAAAATACGGAGAGTTTGAGCCAAAATCATTTATTGCAGATAATATTATTTTGTTTAAAAGCGATCTGAAATCGACCGGCGCTGTTTACACGAAGCTAATCAGCGTATCGTTAAAATAACTGAAATCGATTACTTTAGATAAAAGTATATTTTTGGAGGATATCATGAGTATTTCACCGGACAAAGAAAAAGCTACAGAAACCGCCATGGCTCAGATCGTCCGTCAGTTCGGCAAAGGTTCTATTATGAAGTTAGGCAGCCAGCCGATTGCTGATGTTCCGGTAATACCGACCGGGTCCCTCGCTCTTGACAAAGCGCTGGGTGTTGGAGGGCTTCCAAGAGGCAGGGTTATTGAAGTTTTTGGCCCTGAATCATCCGGCAAAACAACACTTGCTCTTCACGCGGTCGCATCTGCCCAGAAAATGGGCGGTATTGCCGCATTTATAGATGCCGAGCATGCCCTTGATGTTGTATATGCAAAAAAGTTGGGTGTTAATTGTGATGAACTGCTGGTCTCTCAGCCGGATACAGGGGAACAGGCTCTTGAAATCACGGATATGCTTATAAGGAGCGGAGCAATGGATATCGTGGTTATTGACTCGGTGGCAGCCCTTGTTCCAAGAGCGGAGATTGAAGGAGAGATGGGTGATTCCCATATGGGGCTTCAGGCCAGGCTTATGTCACAGGCATTAAGAAAACTGACAGGCACAATCAACAAAACCATGACCTCTCTTATTTTTATTAACCAGATACGCATGAAAATCGGGGTTGTATTCGGGAACCCTGAAACAACTACCGGTGGAAATGCTCTTAAATTCTATTCTTCGGTCAGGCTTGACATCCGGCGCATCGGCGCAATCAAAGACGGCCAGGATGTTGTGGGGAACCGCACAAGGGTGCGCGTTGTAAAAAACAAGATGGCGCCCCCTTTCAAGGATGCTGAATTTGACATCATGTATGGTGAAGGCATATCAAAAACAGGCGACCTTATTGATGCAGGCGTTGAAGCAGGCATAATTGATAAAAGCGGGTCATGGTACTCATATAATGGAGAGCGAATAGGCCAGGGCCGTGAAAATGTAAAAAAATTCTTAGGCGAGAATTCAGATATTTATAATTCCGCTTTGGAAAAAGTTAGAGAATCTCTGGGACTCTCTAAAAAAGCAGAAGAAAGCAAGGAGACGGAGGTCAGAAGTCAGAAGTCAGAAGTCAGAAGTCAGTGATCAGAGGTCAGAGGTCGGACGGAATAGGAAATGAGGAATGATGGTAGGGCCGTCCTACGTGGCGGCTGAGATCTGGTCAGCAACGAGTAACGAGCAACGAGCAATTTATGAAAATGACAGGCAACGAAATACGCAGCAAATTCCTTGAATATTTCAAAAAGCACAACCATCGGATTATAAGAAGTTCTTCCCTTGTCCCTTCGGATGATCCAACCTTGCTGTTTACAAATGCCGGCATGGTCCAGTTTAAACGCATATTTCTTGGAGAAGAAAAAAGAGACTATGCCAGGGCGGCAACATCCCAGAAATGTGTCAGGGCCGGTGGAAAACATAATGACCTGGAAAATGTTGGTTATACTGCGAGACACCATACCTTTTTCGAGATGTTAGGCAACTTTTCCTTTGGCGATTATTTCAAGGAAAAAGGGATTGAGTTTGCATGGGATCTGCTTGTGAACGGGTATGGCCTGCCGACGGAAGACCTGTGGGTTTCAATCTATCTTGATGACGATGAAGCATACGATATATGGCGCAATAAAATTGGCGTGTCCGAAGACCGGATCGTGCGCTTTGGAGAAAAGGATAATTTCTGGTCAATGGGAGATACAGGCCCATGCGGCCCATGCAGCGAAATACTTATCGACAGAGGAGAGGAGTTTGGTTGCGGCAAGCCTGATTGCAAGGTGGGATGCGAATGCAACAGGTACCTTGAAATCTGGAACCTTGTTTTCATGCAGTATAACCGCGACGCTTCAGGAAAAATGACCCCTCTTCCAAAACCCAGCATTGATACAGGAATGGGCCTTGAACGGATAGTCTCGCTTGTGCAGAATGTGCCCACAAACTTTGATATTGATCTTATCCGTCCGATCATTGCCATGGTGGAAACTCTTTCAGAAAAGAGCTTTGGCAATTCTTTGCAAAACGACATAGCCATGAAGGTAATTGCAGACCACACCAGGGCTGCCGCTTTTCTTATAGGCGATGGAATACTTCCGTCCAATGAAGGAAGAGGATATGTGCTTCGGCGAATCATACGCAGAGCAATACGTTATGGTCGCAATATAGGGCTTTCAAAGCCGTTTCTTCATAAAACAGCAGACAAGGTTTTTGATATAATGAAACCGGTCTATCCCGAGCTTTCAAATGCCGCTGCTTTTATCACAAATGTAATAAAAAATGAGGAGGTCAGGTTTTTAGAAACCCTGGATAACGGACTTAAGCTTTTAAACGAAACTCTTTCAGATATAAAAGCAAAAGATCAAAACCTGGTGTCTGGTCGTGTAATATTTAAACTATACGACACTTATGGATTCCCGGTCGATATCGTCAGGGATGTGGCAAGGGATGAAAACATGACCCTGGATATGACCGGTTTTAATGAGGCCATGGAAGAACAGCGAACCAGATCCAGAGCTGTGGCTTCCTTTTCAGGTATCGGCGATGCCTATAAAAAGCTTGCGGCCAAAAACATAAAATCGCGCTTTGTCGGCTATGAAAGCCTGTCAGACAGCTCAAAGGTTCTTGTTATAGTTGTTGAAGGCAATGAAGTCCAGGAGGCTGCAGCCGGAAGTGAAATTGAACTTGTGACTGAAACAACCCCATTTTATGGCCAGGCAGGAGGGCAGGTTGGAGACACAGGAAGGATAAGCGGACAAGATCATAACCAGTCACTTGATATCACTATCTTTGATACAATTAAAGACCCGACAGGACTGATAATTCACAAAGGTAAAATAGTTTCAGGAAGCATTAAAAAGGGGAATAATGTAACCCTTGTCGTTGAAAAAATGCGTCGTGAGGCAATTGCCTGTAATCATACTGCCACCCATATACTTCATTTTGCATTGCGCAAAGCTCTGGGCGACCATGTAAAACAGGCAGGTTCATTTGTATCACTGGACAGGCTCCGCTTTGATTTTACCCATTTTTCTCAGGTTGACGGCGATACTTTAAATAAAATTGAAACTATTGTAAACAATCGGATACGCGAAAATGTTTTGGTTGAAACAAAAGAGATGGATGCTGAGGACGCATTTAAATCAGGCGCCACAGCCCTGTTTGAAGAAAAATACGGCGACCGGGTCAGAGTAGTGTCGCTTGCTTCATACAGCAAAGAGCTTTGCGGGGGAACACACACAGGCCGCACCGGCAATATAGGCCTTTTCAAGATAAGCACAGAATCCAGTGTTGCATCAGGAGTAAGGAGAATAGAAGCCTTAACAGGCCAGGCCGCGCTTGAATATATCCAGAAGACTTCAAAAATAGTTCAGGAAACAGGCCGCCTGATTAAAGAAAAACCGGAAGATATTCCAAAAAGAATTGACAAAATAATTAGCGAGCATAAGTCCGCTGAAAAGGAAATAGAACGACTTAAAGCAAATCTTGTTGCAGCAAAAGCAGGAGGGACCGAAGAAGATATTCGTTCCATAAATGGCGTAAAAATCCTGGCAAAAAAAGTCGCTGTGGATAAACCCGCGGCTCTCAGAGAGCTGGCCGACAGGTTGAAGGAAAAGATAAAATCCGGTATTGTCGTGTTAGGCAGTGTTGCAGGCCCCAAGGTCCTGCTTATCGTGGTTGTGACAAAGGACTTAACAAATCGTTTCAACGCAGGAAGCATTATAAAGCAGATCGCAGCCATAGTCGGCGGAGGCGGGGGCGGAAGGCCCGATATGGCGCAGGCTGGCGGTACAATGCCCGAAAAACTTGATCATGCGATTGAAAAAGCATACGAAATCATAGAAAAAATATAAAATTACTTAACAATTGAATCTCCACGCAGTCCGCCAATCCGCCAAAGCCTTTTGAAATGATCTCCAGATCGTTGATCCCCTCGATATTCCACCCAGAATGAGTCCCCCTTCAGCAGCCTGCCTTTGCAGATGATCTGAACCTCGATGTTTTATAAAATCGCATCCATAATTGATGCTGCCACATCATAATCAACACCAATTATTTCAAGAAGATTGCCTTTTTTTGTGCTACCAACATAAAGCGAGACACTTTTCGCCATTTTGTCCCCTATAGCAATTTCACAATCCATCGTAGGGGCGGGTTTCAAACCCGCCCCTACACTGATTGAATTGCCTTTGCAGCGCTGTGTTATGGGCAACATTGATTTTGGTTTCAAACCCGCCCCTACACTGATTGAATTTGCATGCTGTCCCGCCTTACGTTGGTAGCCCTTTTTTGCAGCACCAAACTTCGAACCGCAACAGCGAGCGCATTCCCCGTCCGACAGAGTGCTTTGGCGGACTGCGGGGAGATTCAACACAATATCAATCGGATTTCATACTAACATGAGTCAAGAGCAGACTTGACC
>JAYENE010000094.1:0-4910 GCA_034721935.1 Thermodesulfobacteriota bacterium | reverse complement strand
GTGCCTGAACGAAAACCCCCTCTTGTTGTCATTTCGACTATAGGGAGAAATCTTTTTTCTCGTTCCCATGCTCCAGCGTGGGAACGCATACCATATCGGTTCCCACGCTGGAGCATGGGAACCAGGCAGTCCGCCAAAGGGCTCTGACAGAATCGAAATAACAGCTTTTGGTTAGTTTTCGTTCAGACACTAATTAGCGCCTTGACAATATCCCAAATAGTATTATTTTTTTGATGAATTCGTAAAAACTCGTCACTCCGGTGAAAACCGGAGTCCAGATAGTCTGCAACTGCCTGTAATTACTGGATTCCGGTTTTTGCCGGAGTGACAAAAGTATGTGTTTTCGACTTTTTACGAGTTTGTCAAAATTAACGCTTAAAATTTAAAGAATTTCATATAAAACAGGAGCATATACCTGCTGATGACTGAAGAAAAGAAAATAGAAACAGATGTTGAAACCAAAGAGGTTGATTCAGCAAAAAAAGAGTTAAAGAAAACCGAGACAGCGAAAAAGCATAAAAAAAAATCTCATGATTTAATTAAAGAGATGGAAGCCAAGCTAAAGGCTGCGCAAGAGGAATCCAGGGAAACGTATGATCGTTTTTTAAGGATTTCAGCCGAGTTTGAAAATTATAAAAAGCGATCAGATCGAGAAATGGATGAATTCAGAAAATTTGCGAATGAGTCCTTAATTAAAGAACTGCTTTCAGTCGTTGATAATTTTGAGCGCGCTATAAATTCTTCCAGCGATGCCAGACAGGCAAATTCCGGCTTGGTGGAAGGGGTCAATATGACCCTGAAAGAGATGTTGAAAATTTTTAAAAAGTTTAACGTAAGACCCGTTGAATCATTGAAAAAGCATTTTGATCCCAGTTTTCATCAGGCTGTAATGACTGAAGAAACAGATAATTATGCTGAACATATTGTTATAAATGAGCTTCAAAAAGGTTACATGATGCATGACAGGCTGTTGCGACCTGCTATGGTTGTAGTTTCCACGCCAAAAGTCAAATGAAACAATGAAAAAACACAGACATTGAGAATAAAGACAACAAAATAGAATAGATATAAGATTAAGGAGGAACATAATGGGTAAAATAATTGGAATCGATCTCGGCACCACAAATTCGTGCGTAGCCATAATGGAAGGAACCAAAGCAAAGGTAATTACGAATCCCGAAGGTGGTCGCACAACACCTTCTGTAGTCGCAGTAACAGACAAAGGGGAGAGATTGGTCGGCCAGATTGCAAAGAGGCAGGCTATCACGAATCCTGAGAATACGGTTTTTGCTGTTAAACGGCTCATAGGCCGGAAGTATTCATCACCTGTAGTTCAAAATGATATAAAAATACTTCCTTATAAGATGGAGCAGGCAAGTAACGGCGATATCCGCATAAAGCTTCATGATCAGCTTCACAGTCCTGCGGGAATATCATCTTTTATACTGGCAAATCTAAAGAAAACAGCCGAGGAATATCTTGGCGAAAAGGTTACAGATGCGGTAGTTACCGTGCCGGCCTATTTTAACGACAGTCAGCGCCAGGCTACTAAAGATGCCGGAAAGGTTGCCGGTCTTAATGTTTTAAGGATTATTAATGAACCAACGGCAGCGTCTCTTGCTTACGGCCTGGATAAGAAAAAAGAAGAAAAGATTGCTGTTTTTGATCTTGGTGGAGGGACATTTGATATATCCATACTTGAAATCGGTGAAGGTGTATTTGAAGTAAAGTCTACAAACGGCGATACCCATCTTGGAGGGGAAGATTTCGATCTCAGGCTAATCGATTATCTCGCAGATGAATTTAAAAAAGATCAGGGAATTGATATCAGAAATGACAAGATGGCCCTGCAACGGCTTAAGGAAGCGGCTGAAAAGGCAAAGATGGAATTATCCACATCTATGGAAACAGATGTTAATCTTCCATTTATAACCGCCGATGCCAGCGGCCCCAAGCATCTTAACATTAAGATAACCAGGGCGAAGCTGGAGGCCCTGACAAGTGATTTGTTAGACAAACTTGAAAACCCGTGCCATATTGCGCTTAAGGATTCAGGACTGGCTGCAAGCGATATAAATGAGGTTATCCTGGTTGGCGGCATGACACGCATGCCTGCTGTTCAGGGAGGGGTTAAGAAGATATTCGGCAAAGAACCACACAAAGGGGTTAATCCTGATGAAGTTGTCGCGATCGGCGCTGCTATTCAGGGAGGTGTCCTGAGAGGAGATGTCAAGGATGTTCTGCTTCTCGATGTTACGCCTCTTTCTCTGGGCATTGAAACCCTTGGCGGAGTTATGACAAGGCTTATTGAAAAGAATACAACCATTCCTACAAAAAAAAGCCAGATTTTTTCAACCGCAGCAGACAGCCAGCCCGCTGTTTCAATTCATGTGCTCCAGGGTGAACGTGAGATGACGGCAGGCAATAAGACACTTGGACGTTTTGAACTGGTGGGCATACCACCTGCGCCGAGAGGTGTCCCTCAAATAGAGGTAACATTCGATATAGACGCCAACGGCATTGTTAATGTGTCTGCAAAGGATCAGGCCACCGGCAAGGAGCAGTCGATTCAGATTACGGCCTCTTCCGGCCTGTCAAAGGAAGAGATAGACAAACTGGTCAAAGATGCAGAGCTTCATTCCGATGAAGATAAAAAGAAAAAGGAGCTGGTGGAAGCCCGCAATACAGCCGATACCCTGATTTATTCGACCGAGAAATCTATGAAGGACCTTGGAGATAAGGTAGACAGCGCAACTAAAAATAAAATTGATGAGGTTATCAGCCGCCTTAAAAAGGCTATGGAAGGGGATGATAAGGAGGAGATTAAGCGTCTGAGCGAGGAATTGACACAGTCTTCCCATAAGCTGGCAGAAGCTATGTATCAGCAGGCATCACAGAAAGGGGAGCAGCAGGCTGAACCTGGCGCGGAAGGGGCTGCTCAGCCCGAGGCCGGGCCTTCCGCCCCTGAGGAGGATGTTGTAGATGCCGATTTCGAGGAAGTAAAAAACGAAGATAAAAAATAGCATAAAATAGAAGTTATTTAAAATCCCGCCCGCAATATGCGCCGCGGGATTTTTTTTTAAAGGATAAAGATATGCTTATAAGTGAAATATTAGAAAAAAACGCTGCTGATTACGGCGAGGAAATCGCTCTTATTGAAAGAGAGCCGGCTAAAAATATACGCAGGCAGATTACCTGGAATGAATTCAGCAGCCAGGCAAACAGCATCGCCAATTCACTAATCGCCATGGGAATTAAAAAGCAAGACAAGGTCATCCAGCTTATGATGAACGCTCTTGAATGGCTTCCTGTTTATTTCGGCATACTTCGTTCAGGCGCATGGGTTGTTCCGCTGAATTTCAGGCTGTCAGCCGATGATATTATGATGTGTGCCAAAACAGCGCGGGCAAAGGTTTTTATCTTCGGAGAGGAATTTATCGACAGGATAAATTTGATTAAAGTTTATTTAGACAAAACAATTGCCACCTATATATTTGTCGGCAAAGCTGACAAATGCCCGGATTATGCCCTGCAATATGAAGATATTTTTTTATCAGGCTCTATTATAAATCCAAAGATTGAAATCAAACCCTCTGAGGGCGCTGCGCTCTATTTTACTTCAGGGACTACGGGCAGACCAAAGCCCGTGCTTTTGACTCATAGGAATCTTGAATTTGCATGTTTGGTTGAAAATCATCACCATAAGCAAACACATGATGATAACTTTTTGTGCATACCTCCTCTTTATCATACAGGGGCGAAGATGCATTGGTTCGGCAATTTTATTGCAGGAGCGAAAGCCGTTATTCTGAAAGGGGTCAGCCCAAAATGGATATTGGAAGCCATTTCCGAAGAAAGGGCGACTATTGTATGGCTTCTTGTTCCCTGGGCACATGATATACTTGTCGCCATTGAAAATAACGATATAAACTTAAGCGACTATAAGCTTGATCAATGGCGGTTAATGCATATAGGCGCTCAGCCTGTTCCTCCGAGCCTTATTAAAAAATGGAAAAAGGTCTTCCCTGATCATGATTACGACACCAATTATGGTCTTACAGAAACCACAGGCCCCGGGTGTGTGCATCTGGGAATAGAAAATCTCCATAAAGTCGGCGCAATAGGTCTTCCCGGGTTTGAGTGGGAATGCATAATTGTTGATAGCAATATGAAAGCCCTGCCCAGAGGAGAATCAGGAGAGCTCATGGTAAGAGGGCCGGGAGTCATGAAGGAATACTATAAAAATCCCGAAGCAACGGCTGAAACATTGATTGATGGATGGCTGCTTACAGGGGATATCGCGCGTATGGATGATGACGGCTTTATATGGCTGGTTGATCGGAAAAAGGATGTTATAATATCGGGCGGCGAGAATATTTTTCCTGTTGAGATCGAAAATTTTTTAATGGACAATGACAAAATTCATGATGTCGGGGTAATCGGCGTGCCTGATGATCGTCTTGTGGAAATTGTTGCGGCTGTTATAAAACTCAAGCCCGGCGTAAGCATGAGCGAAGAAGATGCCTTTAAATTTTGTGAAAAGCTTCCAAGATATAAAAGGCCGAGGAAAATATTTTTCGACGATGTCTCGAGAAGTCCTACCGGCAAGATAGAAAAGCCAAAAATGAGAAAAAAATTCGGTTCTATCTTTTAAGCCTGCCACACGACAACTATGTCTGCCAAGAACAGCTTTCTTGACGCTGTTCTTATGGTCTATCTTATTTTTTTAATCATACTGACGATAATTTTTGCTTACTTTTTACCCCCTTCCACATACTCATCCCTGTCCAAAAGGATACCCTCGGCTACTTTCTCCGGAACATCTTCCTTGGACAAAAAACCAGCTTGACCGCTCAGCAGATAAGTAAATCATCATCCTATGCCCCGCTCAATTCCTGCTCATGCGCAAG
>JAYENE010000093.1:0-4911 GCA_034721935.1 Thermodesulfobacteriota bacterium | reverse complement strand
TTAACCAAAGAATTAGACAAAAATGGCATTTTAAACCTGGTTCTTTCTTAACGATTTCTAATTCCTTCAAACAGTTTCCTGCTTTAAATCTGATCACACCCGAAGCTTGATTTCAGATGGTTTGTTGTATAACGCTAAAGTATTACGAAAAAATAAAAAAATCTCCTTGATACTCATAACGCAGGCATGGATTTGCGAAACAGAGCGCTCTATTCTTTAAGGCAAATAAAAACACGTGTCGAAAAGACAGAGAGTATTAATGCAGTAGATTTTTGCTTAAACGATGCTGAATACACGTTTGATACGTTTCTGGAAAAGATAGCCAGGCTAAAGGATGTCACCTCTTTTCCTGGAAAAGTATGACCCTTCCTTATGTTGTGTCTTATGCCATAGCTTCATGAGCTTTTATTACCTTCATATCCTGCACTGGTAAAATACGACGTTCAATATCAGGCCAAATTTTGCGTTTAATCATTCTTAAGTCATGTTCAGACTGGAGATTCAGCCAAAATTGCGCTTCAACCTTAAAGTAACGTTGCAATCTTAAGGCGGTATCGACTGTAATAGCACGTTTGCCATTAACGATTTCGCTTATTCTATTGGGCGGAACAATAAGATCTCTTGCGAGTTTATTTATACTAAGACCCATCGGTTCCATAAAATCGTCCCGCAAAATTTCACCTGGAGTAATAGGATCAATTAATTCTTTTGTATTCATCTTTACACCTCAATGATAGTCTGCAATTTTAGCGTGATAAGCATTATTGTCATGCCACTCGAAACAAACACGCCATTGCTTATTAATGCTGATAGCATATTGCCCTTTTCTGTCTCCTCCCAAGGCATGGAATTTGTTTCCTGGATTTAGCTTTAACCTAAGTTGAGCGATTTATTGCGAAGATATGTGCCGAGATCTTGATGCATAAGGGTTTGCGAAAACCACAGGCATACCCGTGGATATGTCGAGGATTTTCGCGAATCCTTGATGCGCAAGAGATCGGCGCAGATCGAGTAAAAAATCGCTCAATTTAGGTTAAAGGCATCCAGACTTGTAGCAGCATGCAAAACCATTAACCGCTTTCTTGCCTGCCGTTCAAAAGACTGGAAACGTCGCACTCGTTTGTCATTAAATAGCTTTTCACTATCTCGGCAGGAAAATGATTTAATCATAAACAAATAATATTACGGAGAGAATAATATGTCAAGCGTATTATATTGATGGCAGCATCGTGCTGCTCACCTGCCGCAGACGCTATCTGGAAAACTATCAAAAAAGTGGCATCCTTCATTTTGCAGTTTACACTTGACTGAAAAGTGGCAGCGGCATCCTGCCGCTGATCCAAGAGGCTGGAAGCCTCTTCTACAATTTACAGTTTTTAGCTCCAATAAAAGTGTCAACTACTTTTACCTCAAAATGAAGGATGCCAAAAAAGTGATGAAATATCGTAAAACAACAATTAATCTAAAGCGGCACGGCTTCTGCGGTCAAGCAGTAGATGGTTATGTGATGTCATAGCCCATCAAGAGGATGATCTGATTGTCAGATTAATAGCAGTATCTGTTATAATGAAATCAAAAAGCCAAAAAATTATGTTCGAGAAAGCAAATGGTCTCAAAGCATCGCTGTTGGAAGTAAGAGTTTTGTAGAAGGAATAAAAGAGAAACTCGGCAGTGATTTTACCCCTGAAAATAGCGAGTTAAGAGCAAAAAACACCTACTTTTGGACCGATAAGCCATAAATATTAATAAGATAGCGTGGCCCGACCCCCATTTTGTTTGCATCTGATAAAATAAAAAATCCCAAACTTAAAGACATGAGATTTTTTCAAAAAGGCGTTAATGCGTTGCTTATTTGGCCTACGCTATGAAAGACCTTGAGATAGCTTCAAGGGGAACACGCCCTGGCGCCTCTAAAGACTTATTTGGGACAAGAAACCCCGTTCTTCTTTTAAAATCGGTGTAACCAGCAGGTACGTTATCATTTCAAAGAAAAAATAGGTCTTTAAGCAAATCAAGATTAGCGGGTGAAAAAAGTAGGCGTCAGCGCCATTTCGATACTTTGGTTTACTCTACTTTTTCTTAGTATAAATAATCACATAGCATACACCAACAGGATATGAAACGCATATTTTCATGGGCGTCCCGCTGGATGCATATTTTCATGGGCGTCCCGCTGGATGCTCCTGAACTGAGACCTCTATATTGAAGCCCCCGTTGTGACCACAATATCCTGTGGTCACATTCTCCTTGACACCTAACCCCATTTCTCCTATACTTGATTATTTAAAAAGCGAGTTCTTATCACCCATAAAGGGAGGTAACTATTCAGGCTGAAGGCTGAAGGATTTCACAACGATCGAACAGAGATGAATTCTCTAAACTCTGCGGTAAGCCTTTTTTTCATCCCCGTCATTTTTTTTGCGTCCTTTGCGTCTTGAGCGAAGCGGGCGGTTACTTCAGCCTTATACCTTCAGTCTATCCACCTGAATAGTTATGAAGGGAAAAATATTTCAGGGAATTTTTCAAGAAACCGATACAGAAGTAGCAGTGCTTATTTAAGATCTGAAAAGTAGGAGGATAGAGAGATGACCTTTGAAGAAACCAGCAGAAGATACATGGAGGTATTTGGAGAGCCGGAGACAATGATTCGGCCGGCAGGGGTAAAACTGATCCTAAAAGGGCAGGCGGTACCGGAAGGTACATGTCCACCTGAAGAATACCAGGGAACTCCCTGGTGCGGTGCGGTCAGGATCGCTGTTACTGAAGACGAGGTAGTGGTGATCAATAAAGATAATGTCGGCTGTACTGCCGCTGCCATTGCCCTCGGTCTTGTTGATCAGTATCAGACGGAACCGCTGAAGGGTAAGCGTAAATACACCGACTTAATGGATAGACCCGCTTCGCCAGCAGACTTTACAAATGGGCTTGTCTATGCGTGTAAGGACACAAACAACATGCAATTCGCACTCTTTGGCAAGAAGGATACGGGTCGCTATGAAACACTGGGTGCGTCATTAAAAGCCGTCTCCGGCATGACGGGGATTCAGCCGCCTATTATGGATGCCGCAGTGGCTTACCCGGCTGAAAAACTAAATATTGCACCTGATGTGGTGATTCTGGCAGTGAAGCCAAAGCAGGCGCTGATTGCGATCCAGGGCTATAATTTTCTCACCGGCAATCGCTTTGAAATGAGCACCATCGGGATCAGGGCCGTGTGCGCAGACATGACCGCTTTTCCATTTCTTAAGCAGAAACTGAATGGATCTTTCTTCTGTCTCGGAGCAAGGGCGCTCGGCGGATGGGGAGGTGACCTTCTGGGACTGGGCATGCCTTTCTCAACATTTCGGATGATGGTCACAGGCATGGAAAAATCAGCAGGCGGTTTCCCGTATAAGGCATATCCGTGACCGTTCACCGTTCACGGGTTCAGAGGTTCATGTAAAAACGGTCTTTCCGTTCAGGCGCTGAGTAGAGGAAAATGGGAAAATTAATACCGCTACAAAAACTCATTGATTTTGATGAACTTCAAGCTATTCAGGACAGATTTGCAAGTACAGTCGGCACATCTTCTGTAATCTTTTCGCCTGAAGGCATGCCTTTAACCCGCTTCTCCAATCCAACCGATTTTTGTTCACTGATTCAGTCAACAGATGAAGGAAAGAAACGCTGTTTTCAATCCTTCATGGAAATGAGCCTGAAGGCGCTAAAGTTAAAAAGGCAGAAAATTCTGTATTGCTTTGCTCATGGTGGTCATTTTGTCGCACCGATTATTATTGATGGTGTACACAAGGGAACCATGTTTGCCGGTCAATTCATACCAAAAGTATTTTCTCCTGAGCAGTTAAAGGGCATTGAAAAGATAGCCAGGGAGATCAACCTGGACCCCGGACTACTATTTGAAAAAGCCAGGAACATGCGCGTGGTTAAGGAAGACGTGGTCTGGAATTATTCAGCTTTATTGTTTCATATAGTGGATGTGCTCGCAAAGTTGGGGGCACAAAAGGCTGGACTGAGACGGGCAAAGGATGAACTGCAAAAAGCGCGTGACGAATTGGAAATCCGTGTGCAGGAACGTACTGCTGAATTGCAGCAGGAAATCATTGAGCGCAAACAGACTAAGGAGGAACTGAAAAAAACCAATCAGGAATTAGTGCAGGCCGTAGAGCTGGCCAATCAAATGACCGCCCGGGCCGAAGCAGCCAATATTGCTAAAAGCGAATTCCTGGCCAACATGAGCCACGAGATCCGCACCCCCATGAACGGGGTCATCGGCATGACGGGGCTGCTGCTTGACACGGAATTGAACGCCGAGCAGCGGCGCTATGCCGAGACCGTTCGGGCCAGCGGCGAATCGTTGCTGGGGCTGATCAACGACATTCTGGACTTTTCCAAGATCGAGGCCGGCAAGCTCGACTTGGAGACCCTGGACTTCGACCTGCAAAGCCTCCTGGATGACTTTGCCCCGAGCATGGCGCTCAAGACCCACGACAAGGGCCTGGAGCTGCTCTGCGCCGCCGACCCCGATGTGCCGACTTTGCTTTCGGGCGACCCGGGCCGTCTGCGCCAGATCCTCACCAACCTGGCGGGCAATGCGGTGAAGTTCACGCACAAAGGAGAAGTGGCGGTGAGGGTCAGTGTTCAGAAGTCGGAGGTCGGAGGTCAGAGGTCAGAGGTCGGAGGTCAGAAGACGGAGGTCGGAGATCAGATGTCGGAAGTAGGAGGTCAGGAAGAAGGAAACAGGAGTCAAGAGGAGGAAGATTCCTGCCTGCTGCGCTTTTCGGTGTGCGACACAGGGCTCGGCATCCCGGCGGACAAGATGGGCATGCTGTTTCAGCAGTTCACACAGGTGGACGCCTCGACAACACGTAAGTTCGGGGGCACGGGCCTGGGTTTGGCTATTTCCAAGCAGCT
>JAYENE010000092.1:0-4935 GCA_034721935.1 Thermodesulfobacteriota bacterium | reverse complement strand
CAGATTTGGATAATGTGTTGTTTGTGGAACGTGCGGCATTTGGTTCTGACGAAGAGGCAAGTCTTGTTCGAGATTTTCTGGGGGACGATAGCGCAAAACCTATTGTTTCCCTGCTTGCTTTCCAAGAAAATCGAGCTGTGGGGCATATTTTATTTACCAAGGCACGTTTAGAATCCAAAGCTCCGCTATCAATTTCAATTCTGGCTCCTCTTGCAGTAGTGCCTGATGCTCAAAAACAAGGTGTTGGCGGTGAACTCATTGAATACGGATTACAGGTCTTATTGGAATCTGGTGTAGATTTAGTTTTTGTACTTGGGCATCCGAAATACTACCCACGCTATGGATTTAAACCAGCAGGCAATCTTGGATTTGACGCTACATATCCCATTCCTGACAAAAATGCAGACGCTTGGATGGTTCGAGTTCTATGTCCGGAAGTGATCGGCACTTTTAGTGGAAAAGTCATCTGCGCAGACAAGATGAATAATCCGAAATACTGGCGTGAATAGTGAAGGCGGAAAGACGAAAATTGAGGTGCGCCTTGAAAATGAAACTGTCTGGCTTACGCAAAAACTGATGGCGGAGCTTTTTCAGACAACAAAACAATACATAAGCTTTCACATTCAAAACATTTATAATGAAAGTGAATTATCACCTGAGGCAACTGTCATGAAATACTTGACAGTTCAAAAAGAAGGGAATCGGCAAAAGAACTGGCTGAATCGGAGTATCAAAAGTTCAATCGTAAACGTATCCGATTGAATGACGCACAAGAGAGCAATTTTGATAGAGCTGTAAAAATGATAGAAACGGAAAAAAAAGACTACAGATAAAAAAAATGGCTGATAAATTTACAACTTGGAAAGGCTGGGGAAGGCTGGTGATGCATGGCAGCAGGAATAAACAAAATGGATAAGCAATTCGAGAGAATAAAAGAGATTTTAGGAAAAGATTGTAAGCGTAGCAGCCAAAATGCAATCAGGTACCTGACATATCTAAAAAAAACAGTGGAAACACCTTGCCGTCTGACCGGCATAGAGGACTTCCTGTGGGAAGAACCATATGTGATTGGCGGATGGGATAAGCGTGAATATCAAGAATTAAAAAAGAATAACCCATCTTTTACGGATCAATTCGAATTATTAGAATTGCTGCCTCCAAATTCACGAGATGATGACATTATCGCTAAAGTCAAAAGAATTTCTGACCACACGATTTTTGAAATAGGGCTTTCATGGTTGGAGTGTACTGATTTTAAGCATATAAATTACCAAGTTATAGATGATTATGCTGTATGGCATGCAAATTGTTGAAAGGAATTCATGTACATCGAAACGGACATCGAGCGAGTGCGCGAGCTTGCTGAGGCCAAAGAAGACCAGAATTGGCGCTTCCGGACGTTTCTCAAGGGCGTCGATCTGTCTGTCAAGGAACTGGACAGCATTGCTCACCGGCAATACAAAGACATCGCCCGGCAGATAGACTGTGGTACCTGCGCGAACTGCTGCAAGGAAGTCTCACCGAAGCTTTCGGAGGAGGATGTAACACGGCTGGCGAGTTGCCTCGGGATCTCGCCTTCGGAACTGACCGCCACGCACCTCCGAACGAACGAAGACGAGGATGCATACTGCTTCCGGCAGAAGCCGTGCCCCTTTCTCCGAAACAACCGCTGCACGGTCTACGATGCACGTCCTGATGACTGCCGTTCACAAGGACGAGTTCGTTTTCAGACTCATCCAGGTGGTGAACAATTGCTCAGTTTGCCCGATCGTCTACAACGTATTCGAGCGGCTCAAAGAGGAACTGTGGCAGTCTAAGTATTAGCAACGGGTCAAGTCTGCTTTTGACTCTTGCTGGAAATGAATAAGAGCCAAAAGCAGACTTGACCCGTTAACATATTTTGGGTTTTTCGACAGGCTCGTTAGGCGTAACGCAGCACTGCTGCCTGGGTAGAATTGAATAAAGCAATAAAGGAGGTAAAATGGCAAGGGTAGAAAAGAAAGTGGCAATCGTAACCGGTGGGGCATTGGGGATCGGTCGAGCGGTCTGTCTGGTTCTGGCAAAAGAAGGGGCAAAGGTCGCTGTCACCGACATGCTCGACAAAGAAGGTCAAGAAGTAGTAGATGAAATCAAAGGCTTCGGCGGAGTAGCGAAGTTCTGGCATCTCAATGTCACGAATGAAAAGGAGGTGGAGCAGGGTTTTGCCGATATCACCAGAGAATTCGGAGAAATCGATGTGCTTGTTAACAATGCGGGAATCGCAGGAGTGAACAAACCCACACACGAGATAACCGAACAAGAGTGGGATAAGGTTATGAACGTAAATGTGAAGGGGGTCTTCTTCTGCACCAAGCATGCAATCCCGTATATGCAAAAGACTGGCGGCGGAAGCATAATTAACCTGTCCTCTATCTATGGTCTTGTAAGCGCCCCAGATGTTCCACCATATCACGCATCAAAGGGCGCCGTCAGGTTAATGAGCAAGACTGATGCTCTTCTTTATGCGAAGGATAACATCAGGGTCAATTCAGTGCATCCCGGCTACATTTGGACGCCATTAGTTGAGGATTTGGGACGGAGATCACCCCAGGGCGTCGAGGCATTCAGAGAGCAACTTGATAGCCTCCATCCAATTGGGCATATTGGGGAACCAGAGGATATTGCTTACGGCATTCTTTACCTTGCATCTGATGAATCCAAATTTATTACTGGTAGTGAGCTAGTCATAGATGGCGGCTATACAGCTCGGTAGGAACCAAAAAAGAAGAAAAATAGGGTCGGGTTTACGTTTTGCCCTTGTTGATTAGTCAAGATTATAGAAGTTTAAGAATAAAGATTTATTTTAGATGAATAATTATGAAAATATGCCTGATGAGCAACTGGTTCGGCTTTCACTAAAGGATCAGGATTGTTTTTATTACCTGATAAAAAGATATGAAATAAAAATATTACGTTATATTAAACGGCTCACAACAGTTAGCCAGGAGGAAGCGGAAGACATAATTCAAGAAGTATTTATAAAGGTATATCGAAACCTTAACGGATTTAATCGCAAGCTGAAATTTTCAAGCTGGATTTATCGAATAGCTCACAATGAAATTATTAATCAATACCGTAAAACAAAACTCCGTTCATCAGTTATACCTTTAAATATTGAAGATGAAGCAAATCTGATTGACTCTATTAATGACACGATTGAAATTGACGGGGCATACGAAAACCTCGAAAATGCTGAAAGGGTGAGAAAGGCGCTTGCAGAGCTTCCAAATAAATATCGCGAGATACTTGTTCTGCGGTATCTTGAAGATAAAAGCTATGGAGAAATAAGCGATATTTTGCGTAAGCCGCCAGGAACCGTGGCAACACAAATCAATAGAGCAAAAGCAAGTTTCAAGAAAATAGCGAGGCGTCATCAACTTGAACGCCTGATATGAAACTATGGTAAGTACTCAGGTTCAAGGTTCAAGGTTTAGGGTTCAAGGTTAAAAGCCGACTAACCGTGAACCTTTGAACCCTGAACCCGTGAACGGTTACAAACTATGAAAGACATAAGCAAAGATATTCTACAAAAAATTAAGAAAGATGAAGTGCGTCCATATCCTAAACAGTACTTCCTGCTCAAGCGTTCTGTGATATGGACTGTATTTGGTTTGTCGATTTTCCTTGGAAGTATTGCAAGCGCTATTGCTCTATTTCAGTTAAGATACGCTGAATGGGATTTGTATAAGCATCTAAGCCACAGCCTGGCAGAGTTTGTGCTGTTGGTAATCCCATCTTTCTGGCTGATTTTTTTGCTGGGATTTACAGGGTTTGCCTGTTATTACTTTCGACGCACCGAGCAGGGGTACCGGTATGCTGCTGTATGGGTAATATCGTTAAGCATCGTGCTTTCAATTATTGGCGGCGCGCTTTTATACACAACCAGTTTTCCGGAAAGGCTGGAAAGTATATTTCAAGTAAATGTGTCTTTTTACAGAAAGCTTCAGGAACGCAAACAAAATGTCTGGATGTCACCCGCTCAGGGGCTGCTTGCCGGCACGATTACTAAAGTTGTTTCTGAACAAAAGGTAGAAATCAAAGATTTACAGGGAAATAACTGGGTAATCGATATTGCTGATACTATCTGGCGAGGCCGGCTCAAACCTGCTGAAGGTGTAAAGATAAAAATTCTTGGGCACATGAAGGAACAAGGCCGGTTTGTCGCAAATGAAATCCGGCCATGGAAAGGGCGAAGAGGTCAAGGCAGGAACCGTCATTTAAGGCTTAAAGATAAAAGATAATTTTGTTAACCACAGAGTCCACGGAGACCGCAGAGAAATAGATAAATATAAAGTAATTGCTCAGGTTATTAGCCTGAAGGCCAAGCCCTCCCCTTCAGCCTTCAGTCTAAACAGCTTCAGCCTGACTACGTGAGTAGTCACTCAAAAAAAGTGAAAGAAAAATTTCCTTGCAATTGTATTAGTAAGTAAAAGGTTGATAAATATTCTAATACAATAAGGAGGAAGAAAAATGAAAAGTTTATTTAAAGTGTTTGTTCTTTGTTTATGCCTGCTGATGGCTGTTTCTTTTGCATATGCAGACAATGGCGCTAAAGATGGAAGTGGTCCAAACAATACAGCAGTCCAGAGAGGGCCCAACTATGTGGATCAAAATGGGGACGGGATTTGTGATAATATCGGCGCCAGGGTTGCTAAAGCCGGCCACAGGCGCGGCAAAGGCTACGGCGCGCGTTGTCAGGCCGCAGGTAAAGGCTTTTGTAGAGGCCTCAGGGATGGAAAGGGCCGGATCAACAGAGCGGGCGTCCCAAAACCTAACTATGTGGATGCAAATGGGGATGGAATCTGTGATAATTTTCCGACCAAATTGCCCTCAAAGTGAAGCCATATAGAAGAATGAAGGTAAAGCAGCCCGGCCATAACTTGCGGCAGGGCTGCT
>JAYENE010000091.1:0-4940 GCA_034721935.1 Thermodesulfobacteriota bacterium | reverse complement strand
CGATGGATTTGGTTTTACCGATGGGTTTCAAACCCGCCCCTACGATGGATTTGGTTTTACCGATGGGTTTCAAACCCGCCCCTACGATGGATTTGGTTTTACCGATGGGTTTCAAACCCGCCCCTACTGATTGAATTTACAGGCTGTCCCGCCTTACGTTGGTAGCCTATAGGTGCATAGAATGCACCCTACCGTTGTATAGAAGCATCGTTCAAATCCTTAGAAAATTCCCCCCAACCTCCCTTTTCCAAAAAAAGGGGGGGGGATTGTGAGCCTTTTTAAGGCTCAACCGGAACTGGTGTGATGCCTAAACCCCGTCAACCGGAATCAATGTGGTCAATAAAATCAATCTGTTACGCAAACCATCGCTAAGGTATCAATATTTTAACAATGGTATTAAGAGCAAAAAAATAGAACTTTTTTTATTTTGCCATAACTATCTGTAACACAAGGAATAAATGGCAAAACGAAGGTCATTTTACCACATCAGTTCCGGTTGACCCCTTTTTAATGGCTTCCCGGGCAATGCTCAAGATAGCCTCTTGATCCTCATCCTTTAATTGACCGCCGGCTTCGATCTGTTCGCAAAGATGGGATAGTTGAGTTCTGACATCTTTGCGTATAAGCCGCTCAAGCTGTGGAATCTGATCAAGGGAAAACTCATCAAAGACACCTTTGTTTACTGCCACAAACACAGCTATCTGCTCTGCAACCGGCATAGGCTGATATTGAGGCTGTTTGAGAATTTCTCTAACCCGGCTCCCCCGCTCCAGTCTTTTTTTTGTTTCCTCATCCAGCCGGGCAACAAAACGGGAGAATGTCTCAAGTTCTTCAAACTGCGAATAAGAAAGACGCAAATCACCGGCAACCGCACGATATGCGGCTAATTGTGTTTTTCCGCCCACCCTTGACACAGATTTTCCAACATCTACTGCCGGAAGCACGCCCTTTTGAAAAAGATCGGGTGAAAGATATATCTGACCGTCGGTGATTGAGATGATGTTTGTCGGAATATATGCGGATATGTTTTGCGCCTCTGTTTCAACAATAGGCATAGCGCTCAATGAGCCGCCTCCAAGCCCCTCTCGAAGATGGGTTGAGCGTTCAAGGAGCCTTGAATGGATATAGAAAATATCGCCTGGAAAAGCCTCCCTGCCGGGAGGTCTGCGCAACAGAAGTGAAAGCTCACGATAAGCCCTGGCATGACGCGTCAGGTCGTCGTATATAATCAATACATCCCTTCCCTGTTCCATAAAAAACTCCGCCATTGACGTGGCCGCATAGGGCGCAATAAACTGCATTCCAGGGGTGCTTTCGCCCTTTGCTACCACAACGATGGAGTAATTCATGGCATCGTGCTTTCGAAGGTCATTAATAAGTTTTGCCACTGATGAACTTCGCTGCCCAATTGCGCAATACACACACAGAACATTCTTTTCCTTTTGATTAATTATCGTATCAAGGGCAATAGCTGTCTTGCCTGTTTGCCGGTCGCCAAGAATGAGCTCTCGTTGCCCGCGCCCTATAGGAATTAAGGTATCAACGACCTTCAGGCCTGTTTGTAACGGCACGAAAACAGGAGCCCTGTCCATAATTTCAGGAGCCTCCCGTTCAACAGGACGCCGCTCCGACGTCTTCACCGGGCCAAGATCGTCCAGAGGGCGTCCCACAGGATCCACAAAGCGTCCTATCAGCGCATCGCCAACCGGAATATTCAAAACCTGTCCTGTCCGCTGCACCTCGGAACCTGCTTTTATCTCCTTGCTTTCGCCAAAAAGAATAGCCCCCACCTCTGAAATATCGATATTAAAAACCATCCCGGGGATGCTGCCGGGAAATCGGAGCAGTTCCTCAGATTTAACTCCGGACAAACCATCAACACGGGCAATTCCCTGTCCAACATAGGTTGCTATTCCAACTTCCCGGCCTTTCAGCTCATACGCGTGTTTGTCAAGAGTTTGATCAAACAGCATGAAAGTATCATCAAGAAAGGATTTAGATGTAGTATTATTCTCAGTCATTTTTTTAGGTTGTTTAGGCTGTTAGGCTGTAGGCTGTTAGTTAGTGTCTAAACGAAAAACCCCTCTTTTTGTCATTTCGACCATAAGGAGAAATCTTTAATGCATGTATTTTCAGTACCATAAGATTTCTTCGTCCGCCAGAGCCCTTTGGCGAACTCGAAATGACAGCTTTGATTAGTTTTCGTTCAGACACTAGTTATAAGCTGAAAAGCCTAAATGCCTAACAGCCTACAGCCTACAGCCTACAGCCTGAGCAGTTATGTTTTTCTTATCCCTTTTGCCTCAATTGCCGCGCCTATACTTTCCTCAAATGACCCTAGATAATCGGCTATATTCCAGGAAATTTTGCGGCTATGAAGTTTTAACTCAATGCCGCAGATAAGCTCCGGTAAAATCTCAAACCGCACGTCAACAGGATCGGTTGTCAGATTTTGTAAAAGTCGCACAATTTCTTTTGCCGATTCTCCTGCAATTTCAAAGGCGCTGTTTACTTTGATTCCTTCCATAGAATGTTGAACGGCCTGCGCAAGCGCTTCTCGCTCATTGTTATCTACCTTCTGGAGACGCTCGATAAAAATGCTTGTGATGCGATTCTCAAGATCGGCATTCGACAGATCCTTTATTGCTCTGCGAGCAATGGCGCAGGTATGCCTCACCGCATATCTGCGAATGTCCTGGAGAAAAGTCTCTTTCTCTTTCCGGATAGCCTCATACCATCTGGCCATATCGGCATCAACCTGACTGCGAGCCTCCTTTATAAGCTCTAGTCTGCGTGCTTCAGCCTCCTTTTTGATCTGAGAAAGCATCTCTTCATGCCTGGCATCAAAATCCCTGTTTTTTTTAAGAAAAAGCCCGGCCTCCTGCCCGGCCTCCTCTTTTTTTTTGCGAGCCTCTTCCAGACGAAAAGCGATTTTCTCTTGTCGCTTGTCCATTGCCTTAATAATGGGGCCGTAAAGAAAACGCTTGAGAAGATAAACAAGCACCAGAAAATTTATTATCTGAGCAATTACTGTAAACCAATCGATTAGCACAGATTATCCCCCGGCTTTAGATACAAAATAATTCCAGAACGGGTTTGCAAAAATCAGAATCATGGATACCACAAAACAGTAAATAGCCGTTGATTCCACCATTGCCATACCCACAAAAAGGGTGCGTGTAATTGTATTGGCCTCATCAGGCTGCTGTGCAATAGAGCTCAAAGCCTGGGCCAATGCCCGCCCTTCTCCAAGCGCAGGCCCGATCGAACCGATGCCGATAGTCAGCCCCGACGCAATAATGGATATAGCTCCAATAATACCGACGTTATCCATATTATACATCTCCTTTCGTAATAGCTTAGACATGGTTGAGTGGTCGAGCGGGAAAATGGTCAAGTGGTTGACTACTCGACTACTTGACTACTCAACTACCTGACTGTACACGAGCGCCTGCCGCAATGTATACCATTGCCAAAATTGCAAATATGTATGCCTGGATCAATCCGATTAATAACCCAAAAGCCTGCATTATAACCGGAAATATAAGGGGCGCAATGGAAAGCAGGATGGCGGCGATTATCGTGCCGCTCATTATATTTCCAAAAAGGCGCATAGCCAATGCAATTGTGCGTGATATCTCGCCTGTAATATTAAACGGCAACACAAATACCGAAGGTTTGGCATACTGTTTAAAATAAGATAGGCCTTTTTGAGCAATGCCGTAGAGAGGAACCGCGATAAACACACAAAGAGCAAGCGCTGCCGTTGTTGAAAGTGAACCGGTTGGCGGCATATATCCGGGAATGATACTTAAAAGATTTGAAACCGCAATAAATAAAAAGAGTGTGCCCACAAAGCTCAGGTACCTGCCCGGATCCTGTCCGCTGATCTCACGAATCTCATCTCTTATGCCGGTTACCAGTACTTCAAGAAGATTCTGCCATCGAGACAGCCGTGTTGCTGAGGAAAGCTTTCTGGTCACAAGCCAGGACCCGACAGCCATCAATGCCATTATGCACCATGTAAACAAAATGGTCGCATTCAAAGAAACTGGTCCTAATTGAAATAAAATTATTGAATCAGGAGTTATATGCATCAGGCCCCCAGACACGAACAAGAATTCCCCGCATTGCTAAAAAACCGATCATACAGACTATCATCCGTTCCCAATGACCGTCCATGATGAGATAAAATCCAAAAAGAATTATCCCAAGACGTCCAAAAAAGCTGCACATACTCAAAAGCGCCGGCCTTCTGACCTTAGGAAGCCACTTAACAGTCAGCCACAGACCTCCGAAGTAAAATGTACCGAGACCCATCCCTGCAACAAAAGCCGTTATGAGGATTACAACTTTACTCATTTGTATTAAGTTAACCCTTTAAAACAAATCAATTTCAAACAAGCTTCAGGTATGATTAAATTTTATACTCAGAAATTTACAAACTCAAAAAATAACCTGCCAACAACCTGATGTGGCGGGCAGTTAAATTTAAAACGGCTGACTGTTTGAGGTTATTAGTGAGCGTTAAGAAAGAACGACAACCGAATAAAATTTTCTATAAGTTGTATAATACCGTCTTTAGCAAGCTTTTTATAAAATGATTGCTTTAAGTTCTTTCTTTACGCTCACTTATGAGCGAGTTTCAGCCGTTCTTAAATTTAATTGTCCGCTGCTTCAGGTTAACCACATAATTAGTTTGTAAATTTCTGATACTGGAAACTGTTTGAGTAGATTATGGATCGTTATGAAAGAACCATAAGCAATTTAATTTAACAAATGAAACATTTTCTTAAAACAAAAATCTTTATTAATACCTAAGTTGAGCGATTTATTGCGAAGATATGTGCCGAGATCTTGATGCATAAGGGTTTGCGAAAACCACAGGCATACCCGTGGATATGTCGAGGATTTTTGCGAAGCCTTTATGCGCAAGAGAT
>JAYENE010000090.1:0-4961 GCA_034721935.1 Thermodesulfobacteriota bacterium | reverse complement strand
GATGCATCCCGCCTGACTGCGTTGCGAAAATTCTGAATATGCTTGATATTCATGCTTTTTCGCGCCTTGTCAGCCGAGCGCCTCAACACCTGAAATTGCGAACTTATTTTTTGCCGAACCCTAAGCACGAATTGGCAGAACCTGAAAAATCCAAAATAACTTGCAAAAACGATTAAATACGTTCTATTTTATCCTGTTGAAGCGAAAGAAAATGGCAAAAAGGCACGCGAAAAATGTAAAAGAGAATATAGCTGGGAAATGATGGAAACGAAAATGTTCGCAATTTTTGAAAATTACAGAGCGAAGTGAATAACCCTTGATAAAAAGGAAGGCAGACATGAAATTTCCGTACGGAATATGTGATTTTAACAAAATCATAACAAAAGGCTATTTCTATTGCGACCGGACAGATTATATATCCTTGCTTGAAGATACAGGAGATTTCCTCCTCTTTTTAAGACCTCGAAGATTTGGCAAGAGTCTTTTGCTTTCTATGCTTGAGAACTATTATGATGTGGCTCGCAAAGACCGTTTTCAGGATCTCTTTGGTAACCTCCTTATTGGTAAAAACCCCACACCTTTGCACAATCAATACTTTATTCTCAAATGGGATTTTTCCTGTGTTGATCCTTCAGGCGACGCCTCAGAGATAAAAAGATCCCTGAATAACCACGTAAATGCATCCATAAGGTCATTTTGCATAACGTACAAAGAGTATTTACACAATTCAATCAAAATAGACCCGGATGATGCTGTAAGCTCAATTGTGTCCTCGCTTGATGCCGTTCGGCAGACCCCGTATTCTGTTTATCTTCTTATCGACGAATATGACAACTTTGCCAATGAGGTTATGATGGGAGTGCGCAGGGAAAAGAAGGACATCTACGAAGCCCTTGTGTACGAAGAAGGACCGTTAAAGACCCTGTTTAAAGCAGTAAAATCCTTTACAGGCGGTTCCGGTCTTGACCGTAGTTTTATTACAGGCGTGTCACCTGTAGTGATGAGTGATATTACAAGCGGGTACAATATTGCCAGGAATATTTATCTTGATCCGGCATATAATAATCTTTGCGGCTTTGATGAGGAAGAAATAGAACAGGCCATAAAAGTCATAACGTCAGAATGCAAGTTTAATGACAAAGATGCCGCAGATGCTCTGGATATTATGCGTATCTATTATAACGGATATGCGTTTGCTCCTGATGCAAGAGAGTTTATTTATAATCCAACCCTGGCGATCTATTTTATGGAAGCATTTTCCAGAACCTGCAAATATCCGAGAGAAATGCTTGATGCCAACCTTGCCGCGGATGAAGCAAAACTTCAGTATCTATCCCAAATACCAAAAGGCGGGCAATTGCTTCTTGATTTGATAAAAAAGGATAATCGCCTGGTTATTTCTAAATTTGCTACCCGTTTTGGAATTCAACAGATGATGACGGATCAAAGCAAAGATTTTGCCTTTATCTCCTCGTTTCTCTATTATTTCGGTGTATTGACAATAGATGGCCAAACGGAAGAAGGGAAGCTGATCTTAAGGGTTCCGAACCTGGTAACGCAAGGCCTCTATGTGGAAGGGATTCAGCAGATGCTTCTTCCTGAACCCTTTGAAAGAGATGACGGCGTTCTTGCGGCTGAACAGCTTTATGTAAAAGGGAACATAGAACCTCTTTGTGAGTTTGTAGAGCAGAGATTTTTTCAGGTATTTCGCAATCGTGATTACAAGTGGGCCAATGAACTTACCGTCAAGACAGCTTTTCTGACACTACTTTACAACGATATTCTCTATATTATGGATTCTGAAAAAGATGCAGGCCGCGGTTATGCGGACCTGACCATGATTATCCGGCCTGACACGAGACGATTCAAGATATTTGATATACTCATTGAATTCAAGTATGTAAGCCTTAAGCAGGTTGGACTGACAGGAGAAAAGGCAAGGAACCTGAATATTGAAGAGTTGCAGGCTATTCCTGCAATGCAGACCAAGATGAAAGAAGCCAAAAACCAGGCTCGGAAATATGGTGACGCATTGGAACGAAAGTATAATAATTTACGCCTTAAACGATATGCGGTCGTATCGCTTGGTTTTGAAAGGGTATACTGGGAAACAGTCATCGGCAAAGATCTTTGATAGTGCAGCGGCAAAGCTGATACCCTCGCAAAAAGATCCGCAGTAATCTGCGTAAATCCGTGGCAAAATAATTAGTCTTTAGTCTTTTAAGATTACGAAGGCCACGAAGAAATCCAATAAAAAACAATAACTTCGTGTTTCTTCGTGTACTTCGTGGTGAACAAACACTTGCCGACTGAGAATCAACCTGGAATTAGCCACCCGGATTTATTGAGAAGATACGAATATCTGTTAAATCACTCTTGTTTAAACCTAAATTGAGCGGTTTTTTACTCGATCTGCACCGATCTCTTGCGCATAAAGGCTTCGCAAAAATCCTCGACATATCCACGGGTATGCCTGCGGTTTTTGCAAACCCTTATGCATCAAGATCTCAGCACATATCTTCGCAAAAAATCGCTCAACTTAGGTATAAACATCATGTTGAAATTCACGAAGTAGAGGAAGTGTTACGTAATAAGCCCAAATATCGTTTTGTCGAGAAAGGGAATCGTAAAGGTGAAAATGTATATTTGGCTTTGGGACGAACCTTAGCAGGCAGGTATTTGTCTGTGCTTTTTATCTGCAAAGTAACAAAAGAAGCACTAATATTGAGTGCAAGAAGTATGGCGAAAAAGGAAAGGAGGCAATATGAAAAAAAGTGAAAATAAAATTCTGCCACATTTCAGTTCACTTGATGAGCTAGTAAATTTTTTTGATACACACGATATGGGTGAATTCTATGAGCAGATGCCTGAAGCTGACTTTGAAGTTGATGTCAAGAGAAGAAAATATCTCTTCGCTCTTGATGCTGAAGTTTCCAAGAAGTTGACAGAAATTGCCAAATCAAAACAAATAACATCAGAAGCTCTTGCCAATGTTTGGCTGATAGAAAAAATCAACGAACAGACAAATAGCAATCAACAGCTTTGAATAAACATTCCAACAGGATTCCGAATTGAGGGATTTAGTGGAAAAGGGATGAATTCCTTCGGAATGAATGATTGGAGGATTAGTTACGAATCACGAGATGCTCGATTCATCGAATTAACGGACTAACAAAATATGGTCAAAGACATCTATCTTAAACAGATTCGTAGCATTATACTAAGTCGTCTAAAAGATTATAGATTTCAGCTTTTCTTTTTCGGTTCACAAGCCATGCACCGGTCTGGAAGGGCCTCTGATATTGATATTGGAATATTGCCGATCACTCCCTTGCCGCGAGGTCTCTTGAGCGAGATTCGGGAGGAATTGGAAGAGAGCTACATTCCATATTCTGTAGATTTAGTTGATCTGTCGCGGTCTAACCCAGATTTTGTCCAGCGCGTAAAACAAGAAGGTGAAATATGGAACGAGTAAGGCAAAAGGTTTACACTGCCCAAAGAGCTCTCAAGACCTTGCAAGAATTACTTGATAAGGGCAGCCCGTCAATTGTTGAGAGAGACGCTGCAATTCAACGTTTTGAATATACCTTCGAAGCTGTTTGGAAAGCTGGCAAACTTTTTCTTAGAGAGGTTGAAGGACTTGAAATTGGCTCACCCAAGGGAGTCATACGAAGCTTCCTTCAGGTTGGTTTGTTGACAGAAGAGCAAACAGCTTTAGGCCTTTCCATGGTCGATGATCGGAATCTGACTTCTCATACATACAATGAAAGTTTAGCCGATCAAATTTATAGTCAGCTTAACACTTATTCTGACCTAATGGCTAAGTGCGTTTTATCCATGAAAAAGGCTTTAAATCAATTAAACCAATGAAACCAACAGACCCCCCCTCACCTGAACCTCTTTCAAAAAAGGTTGTTCAGGGTGGGATATGGGGCTTGGGCCTGCGGATTATCAATCGTGGATTAGGGTTTGTAAGGACGTTTATCCTTGCCTATTTACTGGCCCTGGAAGATTCCAGTGTCAGGATCAAACGGCTAAAATGAAAACTAAGGAGGGGATAATATGGCACAGGTTCAAATCGATACCGAGATATTAGACACAATTGGAAAAATAGAACCGGAACATTCTCTTGATAGAAGTGTACTCAGACTCTTGGAGAAAGAAGTAGTCAGGAAAATTACCAAATATCGATTTATTATTTACGGGTTCGAAAAAAATATTGCACAACTTTTGATAAGTTTGAAATGAGAATCAAAGAATCTAAGCCCGCTTTTGCAGAAGAACAGGATTATTATGACTGGGATATGGCTGTCACCGCCCTGGAAGATATGGAGCAAGAGCTTCAAAAGGTAAGGATTTATTTTGAAAAGAAGTATTGAAAATATTCTGGATGAATTGATGAAGCTATCCGAAGATCCTCTATTTCAAACAATGGATATTTTGGATATGACAACATCACAAACATCCAATTGACAACCCTGAAATCCATGACGATTCTGGGGAGGCATCCGGATCAATTACTATTTCTGAATTTTACTGACACAGAAAGGATTGGAGTTAGTGTTCTTATGCCGGGCAAGGCTATTCGGCTTGAGGCGAAAAGCTCAATGGAGGAGGTTTTTTAAAATGAATTTAAATGTAACTATTGAAGTATGGCATAAAGGTAAATGGTATGTCGCTAAATGTCCTGAATTGGATTTTATCTCCCAGGGGAAAACTCGTGAAGAAGCCAAGAACAATCTTTTAGAGGTTATCCAAATACAATTTGAAGAAATGAGTCAAATAGGCGCTTTGGATGAATATCTCGCCGAGTGTGGCTATGAAAAGCAAAACAATACAATCATTCCTAAAACAGAAATGATTGGATTTGAGAAACATTCATTGCAGGTGGCATAAATGCCAAGAATAGCGCCAACTAATTGGAAAGTACAGATGGATGTTTTTCAACTTTACGGTTGCAG
>JAYENE010000089.1:0-4961 GCA_034721935.1 Thermodesulfobacteriota bacterium | reverse complement strand
AATCCATCTGTAAATGTTGAGCGATAAGATCAGCCTGATCAACGCGGCCGGTGCGTGCCCTGCCAACGTCCAGTTCCTGCAGTGCTACAATGTCCGGGCTATACAGGGCAATTACTCGTGCGATCCGTT
This sequence comes from Thermodesulfobacteriota bacterium, assembly GCA_034721935.1. Lineage (GTDB taxonomy): Bacteria > Desulfobacterota > Desulfobacteria > Desulfobacterales > ETH-SRB1 > Desulfaltia. The sequence continues at coordinate 4,832 of JAYENE010000089.1, read as the reverse complement.
CAGGTGAAATTTTGCCGTCCATTCCTATACAACTGTGGATGTTGTAAGTCATGATGCGAAGTGTCCGGGGAACGGCGGCTTTCTGATACGGTTTTGTTGAAGTCTTGATTTCGGATCGACCGAGAAAATGGAGCGCGGCCTGGCGCAGATCCAGGGGGCGGAGGTAATAATGGTTGCGCTTTGGAAGAGACGTATCGCAGGGCAGCAGCGCAAAGGCTTTTGTTTCCTCGGATCCCGGGCCCCCATGGGCGCCATTTTCAATGGGAAAGCTGTAAGGCCTGCCGTTGGTTCGCCATCCGCAGATGATAAAGTCTCCAGCGTCAGGATGCCGGCACAATTCGATCAAATCCCGGGTGACCTCATCGAGGAAAGGATGGTCTGAACCGAAAACCTTCTCCTTTTGTTCGGGCAGCACGAACTCACCTTCGCTGTTCCATGCCCGCAGTCTGTCAGGCTCATCGACCACCAGCACAAGTGGAACTTTTGCGGAATCCACAAGTTTTCTGGCCATGCGATGACGTTCGGCCGGAACCATTTCATTGGATAAATAGACCATGCCCAGAGGACCAATTGCGGTTACGCTGATCAACGATTCTTTTCTCTTTTCTTCAGCCCCGCGAGGGATCTGGAAAAACTTTTGAACCTTTTTGCCGCCGAGGTGCCTGACACGTTGAGACTGGATTCCTCGAAAGTCGCAAGTCTCACCATCAGCAGGGTTGCCATGCAGGGGATTAAACACATCGGCAATAGCTTCTTCGATAGTCCGGCCATACTCCTTTGTATAGGAAAGCGTGTTTTCCTGACCGTGGTCGGAATAAATCCATACGTCGTAATCCCGACGAGGTGAACCTTTTGCCGCACGCCAGATTCGGGCGATGGCGTCATCGATCCCTTTAAGTGCCCAATGAGCAAATTTTGATGACGGGCCCCGGCGATGGGCCTGTTCATCATAGCCAATCAAGTTAAGATGGATGATGGGCATTCCCCTGGCAATATCAATCTTTGCCCCCATCGTGATCAGTTCACGGAGCAAAATGGTTATCCCGACGCGGGTAGGGACAAGTTTGAGTTCCTTGAAAAGATCGTGGCCGTCGATTACGCCGGAAACAAAGTCAAAAAGCGCCAGAAAAAGCTCAATGACCAGAAGAACAGCGGCCCGTATGAAACTGTATGCGTTGGATAGAAACAAAAAGCTTAATGCCAAAGGGTTCGCTTTTTTCAGAATTGCTCCCCAGCCAAGAGAAGATGCACAAAAGTTAGAGTTATCAGCCCCGCCCGTGTAAATGTCGCAATAAGCGCTGCCTTCTTTGAGAAGCGGTTCTCCTTTTTTCTCAAGCCGATGTTCAACGCCGGCGGCTGAGGATGGATTATACATCCGGAAAATTTGGCCTGAGCTTCGATCCATAAAGCTAAAAGCCGGAACAGCGCCTTTGACGCCATAGAATAGTTCGGCCTGAACAGACGGCGTGCTGGAAGGCAGGCCCGAATAAAGCGTGTGCAGACTATAGCCCTCGCGTTTGAAAAACTTGTAGAGGAAAGGCATTTTGCCACTGTCAAGGGCGCGGTCAAATTGTGTGTGGGAGAGACCGTCGATCTGGATTAAGACAAGACCGGGAGCCGCCTCCGTTTCCTTCGACTTTGTGAGGCGAAGCAAACGGATCATCCACTCGCTGCGGCTGAGCCGGCGACATGCCTTTCGTAGAAGCGCTTCAAAACGGTAGATCATGGTTTCTTTTTGCCTTCCAGCACATCAATGTTCAATGCAGCCCCGGCAGCCCCGGCAAGACCCTTTATGACATCCCACTCGGTCTTGATCTTGTGCAAAATAGTGGTCCAGGCGCTGTATTCTTTATGCCGGTCAAAAAATTCTTTATCCAGCAGATTCTTATAAAGAGTCAGGGCCTTATCTGCTAAGCGTCCCATGGAAAATTTTTCGGCGGTATTTTCGGCAGCCTGTTTAAGTTGCTGCATCTGTTGAGAAGGAAGGGAGACAACCCACTGCAGGGCGGACGAAAATTCCTCTACTGTCTCGGAATATAGAAGTCTGCCGTTGCGGTGATCCACCACAACCTCGCGAACTCCGGGTGCATCAAGGGCCACTACCGGAACCCCGGCTGCCATGGCTTCGGTCAAGACCATGCCTTGTGTCTCACTTTTTGAGGCAAATGCGAACACATCCATGGCGCGATAGGCGCTCGTAAGCAAGGGATGATCAAGAACGCCGGCCATGTGCAAACGCCCGGCCATTTTCTCTCTAAAAAAAATCTGTTTAATTGCCTTCGAAGATGGGCCGCTGCCTACAACTAAAAAATGGGCACGGCTTTCACTCTTAAAGAATGCAACAAGGGCTTTGGCCAGGAATTCGAGATTCTTCTCCGGGGCAAGCCGGCCCACATGGCCGACGACAATGGCATCTTGGGGAATGTCCATGACCGCTCGAAAGCCCGCTCCGCTGCCTCGATCGAATTTTTCCAGGTTAACCCCGGTGGGAACGACATCTATCGGGGCAAAGACCCCTCGATCACCGAGTACCAAAGCAACGCTTTTACTCGGGGCAAAAACCTGATCACAGAGATTGCTGTAGCTGGTCGAAAGCTTGATGACGAAGCGCTTGAGCGTTTCTGAATCACCAGGAACGTAGTGGGTATATTGCTCATACATGGTATGGTGCGTAAAAACTAGCGGAAGCTCGTACTCGCGAGCCGTGCGAAAGGCAGTCACACCAATCAGAAAAGGATGATGGGAGTGGACGATATCGGGTTTAAATTTCTCGATAGCCTCTGTGAGGTATCCCGGGGTTGACAAAATGACAGAAAAATCGCTGCCATTGAAGCGCTGTATTGCCGGAATGCGGATTACGTCCACTTCGTTCTCCGGCATGTTTTCATACTCCGGAGCTACGACCAGCACACGGTGGCCGCGCTTGCGATACTCGACAGCAAAGGCTTCGACCGACCGGGCCACGCCGCCGACATGCGGGGGAAATGTGTTTGTCATCATGAGAATGTTCATGACTTAGACCTCCGATATAGTTTAATAGAGTCTTGATTCGATTTGGCAACAATGGGATTAAACCCGGAAACGCGGACTTCAATACGAGGCGCGCCGGCATGCCATGCCCCTTGCCATGATATGATGACTCTGTGCTTTTCCGGTTTTATGGAAAGCGAAAGCGTGCCAAAGGAAGTCGGCGCGGGGCCGAAGGAGAGGGTCGATCTGCCCCTGAGCCAGTGTTGCGGAATTCCTGAAGCCAGGATCAAGGAATTTCCTTCCTCGCGTACAAAACAATTCCTTATCATAAGCACCCACTCGGCTGCTGCCCAGACATGCTGGCCGTCACCCATGCATCCGCCCCGGGTATGAGGGTGAATCGCCTCGGGCCACTGGCCCGTCGGCGATGCAAGCTCCGCAACCGAGGTCATTAGATCAAAATAACGTGGATTGCCGGCCCGCAGCAAAATCTGAGCCACATGCATGGTCAGGTAAGCGTTAATCCCGGAATGGGTCATTTCATGAAAGAACCCCTCGTCCACAAAGCAATTGGCAAGGAGAAAGTTGACTGTATCGAGCAAGCGTGTATCATCCCGCGGGAAAAGTTGCAGCGGATAGCCTGCGGATAGAGAGCCGATTGCTCCGGAATCAAGCCGCCGGTAAGGAGAGGCGGGCATCGCGGGCCGGCCAAGGCGCCTGGACGCTTTGTTCAGGCTGCGATCCACGGCTGCCGAGAATGCGGTCGCCTCGTCAAGGAATTCCTTTTTATCCTTATTGTGACCCATAGATCCGGCGAGATCGGCGGCCGCACGCAAACCGGAGATTCCCCAAAAGTCATCCCAGTAGTAGTAGTCATTAGGGCCAAGATGCTCGGCGCTGAAACCAGCGGGCAACAAACCCGAATGCGGAAAATTGTGATCGTCTGAGAGGCGTTTTTTAGAGATCCAGCGGGCGCCGCGCAGAATGGATTTCCACCAATTGTCCTTGGGGGGACGGCCGGTAAGGCTGCAAAATCGGTATATTATCCATAGGGCTTCTCCATTGGAATCCCACTCCCCGTCCTGTGAGTGAAAAAAGCCAAAAGCATTCTGGCGGGCAGGGAAGCGGTCGAGTGCGCGCTCCGCGCGATCAATGAAACCAGCACAAAGCAGGGCATGAAGGATAAAGGCCGCATCACGAAACCAGAATCGTTTGTAAGTAAAAGGACCCGGGTAAACATCACCTGGCGAGTTGAGAACCAGCGTTCTTAAAGCCACGTCATACAGGAACTGAAAATTTTCATCAGGAACACGGAGTTCACAGCAATTTCTCATGATTTTATGCCAGGATGCACTTGCGAGATGTGTTGTGGAGTTGCCGCTCTTTAAGGGCACGCTTACGGCAATATCCCGGGGTTTATCAGGTTCGAGCTTGAAAAGCGCTGCTGCGGTGGCCATGCCCGCTTCGCCTTTGACCTGATTTTTTTCTGTGAGATCGCATAAATGGCTATAAACATCTCCGTTTTGATAACGGGAAACATAATGCCGGTCGACCGGAGCGCTGAATTCAACGGCGCAACGTCCATCAATGGCCCAAGTCGTCCGATCTGGTGAAAGGGCGATTTTGTGGATAAAACTGACCCCTTCGGGATTGTAAGGCCGAAGCGCTACAATGGCCCAGGCTTTGGTGTCGGCGCAGGCGTTGAGTCTCATCCGGCAGGTCGGCGTGCCGTCTTTTAGTTGAACCTCCGCATGAGTGATTAAAGAAAGATTATCCTGATGCGTTTCGGTCTTAACCGCGAGGCTCTCGCCGAGATCTATCCACTGGGCAGACGATGCCGAGCGTGAAGGAAGCAAGAAACG
>JAYENE010000088.1:0-4978 GCA_034721935.1 Thermodesulfobacteriota bacterium | reverse complement strand
CGCCCTATCGGGCGAGCTTTTAGGCTGTAATTGTATTGTTGTTTCGTAGGGGCGATCCTTGTGATCGCCCTGATTAGGGCGAATACAAGATTCGCCCCGACATTGTGCTGATAGCCTCCAACCTATTGATAAAATAGACCATAAAATGGAAATTCCTATACAACCAAGTTATGGGGTAATTTAAAATGCGTTCATATGAATATTACCAGAAAAATGGAATCAGGCATTTAAACGAACTTCTTGAGGCTAAACGCAAGTCTTTAGGTCTCCTATGCTCATTTAGAAGCCGAGTTCCTCTTGGTAGTTCGGGATTGTACTATGACATCAATAAAGTAAAAAAGGAATTCCAATCTCTTTGCACTCTCCTTAAAGTAGATTTTCATATTGTAGGAATTAATCAAAACTCATTAGATTGGATAGATGAGGTATATAAGGTCATTTTAGGAAGCCACATGGTAGTAGTTGATGTTTCTGATCCTAAGCCTAATGTTTTATACGAACTTGGCGTTACATGTTCCCTTCGGCCCTATGAATCCGTGATGATAACAAAACACACATCAAGCACTTTTGACTGTTCAGAAGTGCAACAACTTCAAATATTATATTATGATTGTCTGCATGATCTGAGTGAGAAAATAAGAAATCATTTTAAAGCGATATCTTGGCCTGTGGAGAGTGAATTAAATGAAGCTTTTTCTCAAATGCACAACAAACTAAATTACAAAGCAATGAGATTGTTATTTGCAATCTGCGAAAAACATCAAGAAAGAATTGGTTCAGACGGCCCGGGACCTTGGCATATTTCGTCTATTGATGAAGAGTTTTTGAACTCAGCATCTGAATTGGTTGAATTGGGGTTGGCTAAATACGAATATGATGTGGCAAAAAAAGGGGGCAATTGATCTGGGCATTGCATCCTACAGAGCTGGGGAAACGATATATTGAATCAAATTATTTTAAACGATTCTTTTATCCAGGCACACCGACCCCATAACCTGACGCTACCTTAAGGCACTAAAAGCCTTGCGGTTTTTTGGTGTCTGGTGAGCTTATCGAATGGTAAAGAACTGAGGAAGTAAATGCGAAAAAAATGCTTTGTAATTATGCCTTTCTCGAGAACTTCAATATTCCGATCATCAAAGTGCTGGGATAGGTTTTTTGAGCTTCTACAAAATATACTTGATGAGATAGGATATGATGCCTTTAGATCCGAAGGGAGACCTCATAGTCTTACGAAAACGATCCTGCAAGATTTGGCTATGACAGATCTTGTCTTGGCTATTCTTACTGATAAAAATCCAAATGTTTGGTATAAATTAGGGATAAGGAATAGTAACATGTATGGCACGATAATGGCGATCAAAAGAGGGCAAAAGTTGCCTTCTGATATCAATGATTATGGTGTGTTATAGATGATAATGTTTGGACCAAGAAAGGAATTGAAAGTTTTAAGAACAAAATTCAGCGCTATATCTATAAATTGTCGCAGAATGTTAATGATAGCCCGGTTTCCGAATTCTTAAATACAGCCATTCAAAATGCTGTGAACATTGCTTTGGGGAGATTAAGGGAAGCATCTCAACTTATTATTACCTTATTCAACTCAGCTAAGACACCAAATGAAATTCTAAATGAACTGCGCATGCTTCAGAAATCTTGGAAGACAAATATAAAAGGTCAAATAACGATTGTTGAGAATAGAAAGATAGTATTACATGAAACACCATCCTTTGAAGGATTAAGTGCCTTAGACCGTTGGATAGAAAACAAAAGGTCTCTTTATCCAGAATTCGAGGCCAGAGTAGGTGGAATTCGTATTTCTCAAATGGATCTTCATCTTGGTAGGGTTACTGTGCATGCTTTCGAGACAATAAAAGAACTAAAATGGGTTGTTATTGGGGAGGGGCATTATCAGCAACATGATTCTATACCATATTAGTCTATACCATAACATGGCTAATTTAGCCGACGCAAAATGCCGCGCGGCTGATTAGCGACGGATATCCTGACAGATGCCGGTCGCGTTTCAGCTCAACTGGCTAAAGAGCTTGCTGACCGTGAATTTGAAAAGTATCAGAACCAACAATGCAAGATTGAGGCCGACATAGCAAATGAGGAACTGAACAGAACCGTCAAACGCATTTTGCAAAATGAACGGGAGAAAAACGGATAAAGTATCTCTGCTAATCTTAGTGCAGTAAAGATAAGGAAAAGTGAATTGCAGGTATTAGGTACAGAATTGCGAAATAAACTGGAGAGAACCATCGTCCAGGCACGGGATGTCGCTGAGGCCGGTGCCAAAGCAGCGTTAGAGGCTCTCGCAGTACACCACTATGAACTTTATGGACACATGTCTCCCGAGGAGCGGAAGCTGCGTAACCATTTGCGAGTCAGGGCTCGGCAGTTGGGAGATAAACAGAATCGGAAAGGTGAACTGGAGATCACCCATCTTGTTTGGGAATGCGCCTATGAGCATTGGCATCGAATGCTATTTGCCAGGTTTCTGGCTGAAAATGAACTCTTGATCGAACCGGAAATGGGTGTCGCTATTAGCCTTGAGGAATGTGAGGAACTAGCAAAAGAAGAGGGAAAAGATCTTTGGACACTGGCCAGTAAGTTTGCGCAACGGATGCTGCCTCAAATTTTTCGCCCTGATGATCCTGTCCTTCGCGTGATATTTGCCAGTGAGCATCGGCTGAAGTTGGAAAAGTTGCTCAACGATCTGGAACCTGCGATTTTCACGGCCAGCGATTCACTGGGATGGGTTTATCAATTCTGGCAAAGTAAACGGAAAAAAGAGGTTAATCAATCGGGTAATAAAATTGGAGCTGATGAATTGCCGGCGGTAACCCAGCTTTTCACCGAACCCTACATGGTGAACTTCTTGCTCGATAATTCTCTGGGAGCATGGTGGGCAGCGAGGCGATTGACTGAAGCCGATTTACAAAATGCAGAAAACGAAGATGAATTGCGCAGAAAAGCCTCACTCCCCGGTGTGCCGCTGGAATACTTGAGGTTTGTCAAAGTAGCAGAGGCTTCCAGCCTCTGTAAACCCAGCGGCAGGATGCCGCTGCCACAATCTAAAGTGGTAGAGGCTTCCAGCCTCTGTAAAAAGGAAATCGGTTACTTCCACAAAGACGAACCTATCGCCAACCTTTTAGGCGACTTACCACACTGGCGACAGGAAGGCGTAACTTATTTTGTCACTTTCAGAACTGCGGATTCACTGCCGCAGGAAAAACTCAAACAATGGCAACTTGAAAAAGAACAATGGTTACATGAACATCTGGAACCTCATGATGCAGAGATCAGGAGAGAGTTTTATGAAAAATTTCCTGAGCGGCTGCAACGTTGGCTGGATCAGGGATATGGAGAATGTATCCTTGAAAAACAAGACTGTAAAAAGATCGTTGAAGGGGCACTTCGTCATTTCGATGGGCAACAGTATGATCTTGATGAATTTGTTATTATGCCAAACCATGTTCATGTTTTGGTAACACCCAAAGCAGGACATGAATTGTCTAAAATCCTTCATTCCTGGAAATCGTTTACCGCTACGGAAATCAACAAGCGGATAGCAAAAAGCGGCGCATTCTGGCAGAAAGAGTCATTTGATCACATCGTGCGAAGCCCTGCTCAGGTTGAAAGAATCCGGCAATACATCAAAGAGCACCCGGCTTATAGCAGCAGAGGCTTCCAGCCTCTGGATGATCAGCGGCAGGATGCCACTCCCACTTTGAATGGCTCTGCCACTTTCTGGACACCCGCTGCCAGAACCTTTGACGGTTGGTCAGAGCATTTGAGTGAACTCAAAGTCCTCGACCCCTGCTGTGGATCGGGCCACTTTCTGGTTGCTGCCTTCCTGATGCTGGTGCCCATGCGTATGGAAATGGAAGGTCTTTCCGCCCGCGAAGCCTGCGATGCCGTGTTGCGGGAAAACCTACACGGTCTGGAAATAGACAAGCGATGCGTCGAACTGGCTGCATTTGCGCTGGCTCTAACCGCCTGACGTTACCCCGATGCGGGGGGATACCGGGCGCTGCCGGAACTTAATGTGGCATGTTCGGGTCTGTGCGCAAGTAGCTCCAGATCCGAATGGGAAAAGCTTGCCAATGGGACCTCAAAACTGCGAGTTTCCTTATTCGGGCTCTATGACGATTTCCGGGATGCGCCGATTCTCGGCAGTCTTATCGATCCGCTTCGCAGTCCGGTGGCAAAACTGGTGCAATGGGAAACCCTGTCCGGCACCATGAAAATGGCCATGGAAAGAAAGCGCAGTCATGAAGAGCAGGAGGCTGGTGTGGTAGCGCAGGGCCTGGCGAAGGCAGCGCAACTTCTGGCCGCGAAATATCACTGGGTCATTACCAACGTGCCTTACCTGGCGCGGGGCAAGCAGACTGACAAGCTGAAAAAATTTTGTGAAAGACGCTATCCTGCTGCCAAGAACGATATCGCCACGGTTTTTCTGGAACGTTGCCTGGAATTCTGCAAAGGTGGCAGAGGCTTCCAGCCTCTGGATGATCAGCGGCAGGATGCCACTCATAGTAGCAGAGGCTTCCAGCCTCTGGAAAACCAGCGGCAGGATGCCGCTGCCACTATTGGCGCTGGCACCATTTCTCTTGTCTTGCCTCAGAATTGGCTGTTTCTATCCACATACAAGAAGTTTCGCGAACAGCTCCTGCGCAATAATACCTGGCGTATGATTGCGAGGTTGGGGCCTGGGGCATTCGAGACAATCAGCGGTGAGGTCGTGAAAGCTATTCTTCTCATTCTCAGCCGGGGAAACAAAGTAGAAGAGGCTTCCAGCCTCTTTACCAAGCGGCAGGATGCCGCTGCCACTATCCGAAGAATCGACGTCTCGGTTCCCCGAACGGCGAAAGAAAAAGCCGAGCTGCTGGTAAAGGCTGAAATTCAGGATATTTCGCAGGAGAGGCAGTTGGAGAACCCGGATGCAAGAATTGCATCTGGCATTGATGTC
>JAYENE010000087.1:0-18452 GCA_034721935.1 Thermodesulfobacteriota bacterium | reverse complement strand
GCTTTTTATAAAAGGATTGCTCTAAGTTATTTCTTTACGCTCACTTATGTGCGAGTTTCAGCCGTTCTTAAATTTAATTGTCCGCTGCCTCAGGTTGACCAGATAATGAGTTTGTAAATTTCTGTTACATATAAATTCCGGTAATGGATATGTAACTCCCTTTAACCACTTCCCCACTCGACAATTCGTCTCAAGGGCGAACACAAGGTTCGTCTCAAGGGCGAACACAAGGTTCGTCTCAAGGGCGAACACAAGGTTCGCCTCAAGGGCGAACACAAGATTCGCCTCAAGGGCGAACACAAGATTCGCCCCTACTTATTTTCATTTCCCTACTCGACTATTTTCCCCTTCGTTCTTTAGCCAGTTTATACTGAAAACTGTCTGCCAGCGCCTGCCAGCTTGCTTCTATAATATCTTCTGAAGCGCCGATTGTACTCCAGATATCATCTTCGTCTCTTGACTCTATTAAAACCCTTACCTTTGCTGCGGTCCCTTTTCCTCCGTCTATTACCCTCACCTTGAAATCAACAAGACGCATGGAATCCAGGTCAGTTACATAAAATTTCTCCAGGGCCTTGCGCAGGGCATTATCCAGCGCGCTAACCGGCCCATGCCCCTCGGCGGCAGCGATCTCCTCCTTATCGTTGACAGAAATCTTGATTGTAGCATGAGACGAACATGGATAATCTTTGTCCTTTTCAATGTGAACCCTGAAAGATTTCAGTTCAAAAAGGGGTTTAAACTGTTTTGTAAATTTTTCCATCAGGATCTTGAATGAGCCATCAGCCGCTTCAAACTGATAACCCTGCTTTTCCAGCCGCTTTATTTCTGAAACGATTTTGCGGCTGTCAAACTCCTTTCCCTTGAGCTCAATCCCCAGTTCCCTGGCCTTGTATTCCACGTTGCTCTTGCCGGAAAGATCAGATATCAGGACACGGCGTTTGTTCCCCACATATTCAGGATTCATGTGTTCGTACGCCCCTGGCGCTTTCATAATAGCGCTTACATGAATACCGCCCTTGTGGGCAAAAGCGCTTTTACCAACAAAAGGCCTGGAGTTTAATGGAATCATGTTTGCAGTCTCGCTCACAAACCTGGAGAGCTTTTTTAGTTTTGCGAGGTTCTTACTTGAAATACACGGGCAGTCCATTTTTAAATAGAGAATCGGTATAATTGAGGTAAGGTCTGCATTGCCGCATCTTTCTCCATATCCATTGATAGTTCCCTGGACCATAACAGCGCCTGCGCGCATGGCTGACAGGGAATTGGCAACAGCCAGGCCACAGTCGTTGTGTGTATGAATTCCGATTTTAAGCGGCGGGTCATCTGTTTTTGTGCTCTGTTTTTGTGCAATACTTTTGCGTACATTATTTATGATGGATTCTATATCAAATGGAAGGGTGCCGCCATTTGTGTCGCAGAGAACAACAGTACCTGCGCCGCCATCTACAGCAGCCATCAGGGTTTGTAATGCATAATCCGGGTTTTTCTTATACCCGTCAAAAAAATGTTCGGCATCGTAGATAACCTCGCGATTATTCTCCTTCAGGTACTCGACAGAGTCGCGTATCATTGCAAGATTCTCTTTCAAAGTATTTCTCATAACCTGCTCGACATGGAGATCCCATGTCTTTCCAAAAATTGTGACAGCAGGAGCGCCGCTCTCAAGAAGCGCATTTAAGTTAGGATCATCATCAGGCTTAATGCCGGCCTTGCGGGTAGAGCCGAATGCGGCAAGACGGGCGTTTTGAAATTTAATATTTTTCGCCAGCTCAAAAAAACGCTCGTCCCTGGGATTGGAACCGGGCCAGCCACCCTCTATGTAGTGTATTCCGATATCATCAAGCTTCTGTGCGATCTTTATCATTTCTTCAGCGCTGAAACTGATGTTTTCTCCCTGGGCTCCGTCTCTTAAGGTAGTATCATACAACAGGATAGGTTCCATAATTTGGGTCTCCAATGGTAGAGGATTAAGGATTAAGGATTAGAGGATTAAGGGGTAAGGGGTAAGGGGTAGAGGATTAAATGTTTGTTCGCAGAAAAATTATTAGTCCATTCAGTCGACTTGTTCGTAATCGGGTTCATATGCTTTTCGCAAAACCTTCCAATTTTTTTACCCCTTAATCCTTCTAATCCTTTAATCCTTTTCTTATTTTCTCCGCTTTTCCGGTCTTAAAGAGCGAACCGCTGCGCCGGCTTGCCACATTTCAGAATTTTTAATTATATCAAGCTCCTTTTGTAGTTTTTCTCTGTAATCAGGCGCGCTGTTAACTTCCAGAACCCTTTTTGTTTCTTTACCTGTTTTAACACGGTCGTACAGATTGTCAAAAAGAGGAGCCACGGCATCCCGGAACTTTGGAGCCCAGTCCAGAGCCCCTCTCTGAGCAGTAGTGCTGCAGTTTGAAAACATCCAGTCCATGCCATTTTCGCCTACAAGACGGATGAGACTCTGGGTCAGTTCTTCCACGGTTTCATTAAAAGCTTCGCTCGGCGAATGTCCGTTTTTTCTAAGAACATTGTACTGCGCCTCCATAGCGCCGGCAAGACATCCCATCAGAACGCCGCGTTCTCCTGTAAGATCGCTGTAAACTTCTTTTTCAAATGTTGTGTGAAAGAGATATCCTGATCCTATGGCAATACCGAGCGCAAGAGTTTTTTCCATTGCTCTGCCGGTAAAGTCCTGATGCACGGCAAAGCTGGAGTTAATGCCGCTGCCGGCCAGAAAATTGGTTCGTACTGTGCGACCGGATCCTTTTGGAGCAACCAAAATAACGTCAATATTATTTGGCGGTATAATATTTGTCTGTTCTTTATAAACAATTGAAAATCCGTGTGAAAAGTAAAGGGCATCTCCTTCTTTTAGACATTCTTTTAAATCAGGCCATGTCTGAGCCTGGCCGGCATCTGACAAAAGAAACTGAACAACAGTGCCTTTTTGTGCTGCTTCCTTGAGCGGAAAAAGAGTCTTACCGGGGATAAAACCGTCCGCAACAGCACGGTCCCACGATTTACTTTCTTTACGCTGCCCCACTATAACATTGATGCCGTTATCCTTCATATTTAAAGCTTGTCCAGGCCCTTGAACTCCGTAGCCAAGAACTGCAATTGTTTCATCTTTAAGCGCTTCCCTGGCTTTATCCAGAGAAAATTCTTCAGATGTAATTACCTCTTCTACAACACCGCCAAAATCGATATTTGCCATTTGATTCTCCTAAAATAATAGTTGTTTGGTAATAATTTACCACGGATTTTCACTGAATTATCAAAATATTCTTCTCAACATTGCAAACCTCTCTGCACCAAAATTGAACAATAGACCCACTTTCAAGCGAGTTGTTTTGAGATAATTGATCAATTGAGCTTCGTCCTGATTTGTTATCTTTTTTATGGCCTTATTTTCTACAAGAATCTTGTTTTCTACCAGGAGATCGGCTCGGAATCTACGTTCAAATTTAATATTCTTATAATGAACATCTAATTCTATTTGTCTTTGGTAGTCTATAGTTAATAAACCCAGCTCGTAACACAATGCATCTTCATAAACCGATTCCAGATAACCAGGACCAAGTTCTTTGTATACTTCCCGTGCTGCACCTATGATTTTATAGCTCAAATGTTCATATAGTAACTTACTCATTGTTTTCAATTTTCAGTGAAACTTCGTGTTGTTCCGTGGTGAACTTTTACGTTGTTTGTTATTTTGGTTCCCGGAAAAGGGCGATAATTCCTGTTTTTGCAATTTCCTTAATTCCTATCGGCTCTAAAAGATTTAAAATTGCCTCCATTTTGTCTTCATCTCCAGTAACCTCTAAGGTGTAATGCCCCTGACCTACATCAACTACTTTACACCTGAAAATATCGACAATTCTGAGGATTTCAGCTCTGTGTTCCGGCTTGGCCTGCACCTTAATAAGAGCCATTTCCCTTTGAACATAACTTGATCCTGTAAGTTCATATACTTTTATCACATTGATAAGCTTGTGAAGCTGCTTCATAATTTGCTCGACAACCGGTGTATCCGCTATGGTGACCATGGTAAGCCTTGACACCAGAGGATCAATGGTTTCGGCAACAGAAAGACTTTCAATATTATAGCCTCTGCCGCTAAATAATCCTGCAATCCTGGACAGCACCCCTGGCTGATTGTCAACTAAAATCGAAAGTATATGTTTTTGCTGTGTCATGATTTGTATCCTCCTTATCCCTAAGCCATAAGCATTTCCGTTATAGGAGCTCCGGCAGGCACCATTGGATAAACACATTCTTCCCTCTCAATCACAAAGTCCATGATTACTGTTTTGGGTGAAGAAAGGCCTTTTACGAGCACCGGTTCAACCTCTTCAGGCTTTGTAGCCCTTAAACCAAGAGCACCATATGCCTCTGCCAGTTTTACAAAGTCAGGCGCATGCTCCATACCTGTACCGGAATAACGTTTGCCGTAGAACAGTTCCTGCCACTGTCTAACCATGCCAAGATACTGGTTGTTCAGGATAACGATTTTCACCGGAAGATTGTATTGCTCTGCAGTTGCCATTTCCTGAATGTTCATCTGAATGCTGCCGTCTCCGGCAATATCCACTACAAGCTTATTCGGAAAGGCCATCTGAGCGCCGATTGCAGCGGGAAGTCCGAACCCCATAGTCCCCAGACCGCCCGATGTAATAAAATGATTTGGTTTTTCAAAATGGTAATACTGGGCCGCCCACATCTGATTCTGACCCACTTCAGTAGTTATAATTGCATTGCCTTTAGTCAATTCGTAGAGTTTCTCGACAACATATTGCGGCTTTATAATATCTTTTTGTTGATATGCAAGGGGCATTGTGCTTTTCCACTCGTCAATCTGATCAAGCCATTTTTTTCTCTTTGTCTTGAGCTTGCCTAAGTCCTCCTTGTCTAAGAGCCCGTTAAGAAGACCGAGGGTAATTTTGCAATCACCTACAATAGGAACGGCAACAGGAATATTCTTGCGTATTGATGTGGGATCAATATCAATATGCACAATCTTTGCGTTGGGGGCAAATGTATCTGTTTTTCCGGTAACACGGTCGTCAAAACGGACCCCTGCGGCAACAATAAGATCGCAATCTCCTGAGCACATGTTGGCTCGATATGCGCCATGCATGCCAATCATGCCAAGCCACAAAGGATCCGTGCCTGGGAATACTCCAAGCCCCATTAAGGAACATGTTACAGGTATCCGGGTTTTACGAGCCAATTCAGTAAGCTCTTTTGAACCCTTTGAAAGAACAACCCCGCCGCCTGCAAAAATAATCGGCTTTTTGGCATTCATTATAAGTTTTACTGCCTTCTGCAACTGTTTCATGTTCGGGTTGTAAGTAGGATTGTATGACTTCAGCTCAATTTTCTTTGGCGGTTTGTAAGTTATTTTTGTGCTTGATACATCCTTTGGAAGATCGATCAGCACGGGCCCGGGGCGGCCGGAACCGGCTATGATAAATGCCTCCTTAACAATTTTTGCAAGATCCTCGGTTCGTTTAACAAGGTAGTTGTGCTTGGTACACGGCCTTGTTATTCCGACAATATCCACTTCCTGAAAGGCATCGTTACCGATAAGCTGTGTCGGAACCTGGCCGGTAAATATAACCAGCGGAATGGAATCCATGTAGGCAGTTGCAATTCCGGTTACCGTATTGGTAGCCCCGGGCCCGGATGTTACCAGGCATACCCCCACCCTGCCGCTGGCCCTTGCATAACCATCAGCGGCATGAACCGCTCCCTGCTCATGCCGGACCAGTATATGCCGTATATCTGTTTTAGTTAGTTCATCATAAATATCTATGACAACACCGCCGGGAAATCCGAAAATCGTGTCAACACCTTCTTCCTTGAGCACCTCCATAAGGATTTGTGCGCCTGTAAGTTTCATGATAAATCCTTTCTTTTGCTGGTTGCTGTTTATTTAACTATCGCACCCTCGCTGGCCGATGATACCATGCGTGAATATCTGACCATATATCCATGTGTTATCTTCGGCTCAGGATGTGACCATAAGGCAAATCTATCCTTTGTTTTCTCTTCAGTGACCTTGAGAGTTATACTTTTGCCGGAAATATCGATTGATATAAGATCCCCTTCTTTAACAATTGCAATAGGCCCTCCCTGCATGGCTTCAGGTGAAACATGTCCTATGCATGCGCCCTTTGTTCCTCCTGAAAAACGTCCGTCTGTAATTAGCGCTACATGGCTATCCAATTTCATGCCGACTATTGCGGACGTAGGAGTAAGCATCTCCCGCATACCAGGGCCGCCCCTTGGCCCCTCATAACGTATTACGACAATATCTCCTTTTTTAATATCACCATTCATAATAGCCTGAGTCGCATCCTCTTCAGAATCAAAAACCCTGGCAGGCCCCTCGTGGCATAACATCTCATCTAAAACCGCTGACTGTTTTACAATGCATCCATCAGGCGCAAGGTTTCCGAAAAGCACGGCAAGACCTCCCTGGTCATGATAAGGGCTGTCCGCAGACCGTATAATATCATTATCAAGTATCGGCTTATTTTGTACATTTTCTCCGACTGTTTTTCCTGTTACAGTCATGCAGTCACTGTTGATAAGGCCTGCATGTAATAGCTCATTGATTACAGCGCCAATACCTCCCGCTTGATTCAGATCCTCTACATGGTGTTTACCTCCCGGGCTGAGCGAGCAAAGGTGAGGTGTCGCCGTGCTGATTTCATTGATCAGGTTAAGGTCGATATTTACCTTTGCTTCATTTGCAATTGCCAGAAGATGGAGAACAGTGTTGGTGGAACAGCCTAAGGCCATGTCAACTGTAAGAGCATTTTTAAATGCCTTTTCGGTCATGATTTTTTTCGGAGTAATCTGCTGCTCTAAAAGGCTGATTATCTGCATTCCGGCTTCCTTGGCCAGACGGATACGCGCGGCCATCACGGCAGGAATTGTGCCGTTGCCGGGCAAACCCATGCCTATGGCTTCGGTCAAACAGTTCATGGAGTTGGCTGTAAACATGCCGGCACATGATCCGCATGTTGGGCAGGCGGCATTTTCAATAGCGATCAAGTCCTTTTCCGTCATCCTGCCTGAAAGCACCGCGCCAACAGATTCAAAAACAGTAACAAGATCGATTTTCCCTGCCTTTGTTTGATCGGGATTATCGCCGGCCAGCATAGGACCTCCGCTTATTACAATTGTGGGAAGATTTAGACGCGCGGTGGCCATCAGCATTCCCGGAACGATTTTATCGCAATTTGTAACCATAACCATGGCATCGAATGCATGTGCAGTGGCCATCACCTCAATTGAATCTGCGATAAGTTCACGGCTTGCAAGGGAATACTTCATCCCCGTATGATTCATGGCAATGCCGTCGCAAACGCCGATAGTGCCGAATTCGACAGGAGTGCCGCCTGCCATATAAACCCCGGCCTTAACTGCTTCAACAATTTTGTCCAGATGAACATGCCCCGGAATAATCGCATTGGCTGGATTAACAATGCCAATTAGAGGTTTTTGTAATTCAGTATCTGTGTATCCCATCGCCTTAAAGAGGCTGCGATGCGGCGCTCTTTGAATACCTTTTTTAACAATATCACTTTTCATTATAGGCTATTCTCCTTAAAACAGGTTTTTTGAAAAAAAAATCCGCTACCAGTTTGAGAGGCTGATAACGGATTTTATATTTCTTATTAAGGATATCATCAAGCCATTATTAAGCCCCTTCCTCGTTGCAGGTTAGTATGCCTACGACGAGGACAATAATTAGACTAATAAGGCTATAAACGGCTGATAATTTTTTCATAATTTTTATTATCATTAACTTTAAAGTTAACTTTTTAATCAACTTTATAAATACTGTCAAGCTTTTTTTTGATTATGCACGAATTTACATTCCACCAAATCAGCTTTTCGGTCCGCTTTGACGGATGATTCGACGTGCCTGTCCCACCATGTAGAGTGGAAGCGATAACAGGCGATAAGGGATATTGAGTCCGTCGGCCAGGGCTGTCTAGGTTTCAAGTAGGGAAGCACCTCTGGCGTCGCCTGAATCTCATCGAGAAACAGAAGCGCAGAACCTGCCCGTATGGGGATATTATATTGCAATTCCAAGAGTTGAACAATTTTGCGGGGGTCCTTTGAGTCTTTTTCATGGGTTATTATTAAGGAGTCAGACTTGATATTATAAACGGTAATTTTATTACAAAATATAAAAAAGCAAAGGTTTTTTTGAGAATGTAATACCAGGTATCATATTCCTGCCTGCGCCGCCTGCCCCCGTAGCTCCGGAAAATGGTACTGGGGTAGCTTCGGAAAATGGTACTAGGGTAGTGCAGGTGGTACTGGGGTCCAAACAAAACAAATGGAAAAATCTGTAGAAAATACCTCTACATATAAATATGATGTAAGGTACCCGGCGTATCTATTCTGGCTTGACGTGGCATGTGACTTCATTACCCCAAACAAATGAAAAAAGAAACGCCTAAATTCAACCACGTTATGTTGTGTGTTGTAACTTCTCAATAAGTTGGGCAATAGCATCTACCCTGTTTTGTCAATTAGTTGGTCGTGTGATGAGAAATCTCTCGCAGGGGCGGCTTTACGCCGCCTGCCGAGTCAATTCTGGCGGGATAAACCCGCCCCTACGGCTGTAATTCCGAATATAGCCAGAGGTTATTGAGAAGTTACGTGTGTTTTCCTATCTTATTGAAATTGCACGATTATATCGTCATTCCGGCTTTTTGAACATATGTGATATATATTCAGGCAGTTATTCATTTTTCAGCCACTTTTATAATTTCACTCGCAACAAAAAGACTTGAGGTATGCGCACCTCTCATCAGCAGGCATGGACTTGTTTTTCCCCTTAAAGACTGTCGAGCCAGTTTAATGTTTTCTCTTTATTTTCCCAATCAATCAACTCGTTTATTTTTGTATCATTGTTTAAAGATGAGCGTCGGCAAAAGGAAATTACGCAGTTTATAACCCGCTTCAGAGCCAAGGCAAGACTTGCCAATATGGTTCAGTCCAGGATTAAGACCCTGGCGAAAACGGAAAAGCAGGAAAAACTTGAAAAGATTAAGACTCTTGATTTTTCCTTCTTCTTCTTTTAGATGAGTCTGTCAACCATCTTGATGTGGAATCGAGTGATGCACTTCTTGCCGCAATAGACAATTTTGACGGTACCGTAATTATGGTCACCCATAACGAGATGTTTCTCCATCCCTTTGCACAGCGGCTTGTTGTTTTTCAAGAGGGCAGCGCATACGTGTTTGAGGGAAGCTATCAGCGTTTTCTTGAAGAGGTCGGCTGGGAAGATGAATCTGAAGGTGCTGTACGGAAAAATTCAGGTGAAAATAAGCCGCACTCCAAGCTCAATAAAAAAGAATTACGGCGCAAGCGTTCTGAAATTAATTCCGAAGGGGCAAAGCTGTAAGGCCGTTTAAGCAGCGTATTGTCAAGATAGAAAATAACATTGACTTACACGAAAAAAAGGTCAATAAACTCAATGAAACAATGCTGAAAGCATCACAGCAGCAAGACGGCTCAAAAATAGCTGAGCTTTCCCGGTCGATACACAGTTGCCGAATGACCATCGACAGTCTCTTTGACGAACTGGAAACGTTTACCAATAAGTTTGATGGGCAAAATGCTATGTTCGATAAAACGCTTGAGAAGCTCAATTCCGAATGAAAAGTTGGTTATGATGAAAAATGAACAAACAACTAAACCGCAGGAAATTCTTGTTTTCCAGCAAAACGGCAGTGGAGAAAGCAAGATACAGGGAATACTAAAATACGGTGAAAACCTTTTCCGTCTTAATAAAATTTCTATTGATGAAAACCTTCCACCTGTTATCGATAATGCAAACAAATACCTGCCGAGTGACATAAAGAC
This sequence comes from Thermodesulfobacteriota bacterium, assembly GCA_034721935.1. Classification (GTDB taxonomy): domain Bacteria; phylum Desulfobacterota; class Desulfobacteria; order Desulfobacterales; family ETH-SRB1; genus Desulfaltia. The sequence continues at coordinate 8,570 of JAYENE010000087.1, read as the reverse complement.
CGATATCGTCCTCGATTACCTGAAGCATCCTGATATTTCTTATGATCTTGCGATAATGTGCCGAGATAGAAAAATTCCAGTGGTTATATCAGGAAAGAAAGTACGTATCAAAGGCGCCATTACGCCGCCAACCTGATGTGGTCTTTCCAGGCAGGTCCGTCTGGGTCTATATGGCGAAAAATTTGGCGCTCCGGAATTTTCCGTGAAGGTTATCGGGGGTAAAATTACGCATATCACAGTCACAAGAGGCGCCCCTTGCGGTGCAACATGGGAAGCTGCTCTTCGCATGGTGAATATGCCGGCTGAAGAGGCAATCATCCGTATGGGTCTTGAAGCACAATTTTTCTGCACTGCTGATCCAGCCGGCTGGGACACGATTTACGGAAAAAGTCCTGTCCATTTTGCAGGGGATGTTCACGCTGCAGCACTTAAAAGAGCTATAAATCACCATTCCTCGAAATCCTAATCCGAACAAACTAAGAATAAAAAGAAATTTTATCACGAAAGTACAAAAACACGAAAAAAGGATCAATTTCGTGCTTTATTCATTTCGTGCTTTAGTGATTGTTTTTATTTTTTATCCTGCCTGCGCGCGGACATGCAGAGACTGGCATGAAACCTCGAAATTGACCATTAGGCACAGCGCCTTTAACCTAAATTGAGCGGTTTTTTACTCGATCTGCGCCGATCTCTTGCGCATAAAGGCTTTGCAAAAATCCTCGACATATCCACGGGTATGCCTGCGGTTTTTGCAAATCCTTATGCATCAAGATCTCAGCACATATCTTCGCAATAAATCGCTCAGCTTAGGTTAAAAAATGAAAAAAACTGCACGAGGATCTATTCGAAAATGTTCCATACATTGAAGATACAACCAGCCTTATTAACGCCAGGAATACAAGAGGAAAAAAAGATGAACTGATCGTTGGGGACCTGATGAAAGACTGGCCTGAAACGACTGAAGAGATTGAATTGATAAAGCAGAGAACCCTTGATAACCCGCTATATAAAAACTTTTTAATATCCGAAGACAGCAAGATGACGACCATTGTCATTCAGATCCAGACCTATTCTTCAGTCGGAACAGACTCAGACGCCCTGGATGGATTTGAAGATGATGCAAAAAAAATAAATGCAACTGACGATAAACAATATTTAACGGATAAAGAAAACAGCGAAGTCGTTGCATCTGTAGACAAAGGCGCTAATAAATATAGAAGTCCTGACTTTGAAATTTATATCGCAGGTTCATCGGCAGTAACCCACTTTTTGAAACAATCCAGGATAAAAGATGTCCGCAGATTTTTACTCCTTGCTTTTGACTATGACGATCCTGATAAGGACGATGACCAGTGGTTGTACCTTCCTGCACTTAAGAAAACCAAACGCATAGCATCAACTGATAAAAGCGATAGTTTTATGGGCTCGGATCTTACCTATTCGGATATGACTTCCCGCAACCTTGAGGACTATGATTATACTTTTTATGAAAAGGCCAAAGAAAAAAAGTAAACTGTATAAAAACATGGGTGATCTGGTCGGTTCCCCGTTCAAAAGATGTAATCGAAGAGACAGGATATGAAAAATCACTTATTTTTGTGCGCCAGGACAACTTTTTTGTTATCCGGGCCCTTCACTGGGTTCGAGACGGTGGCTACAAGAAGTATATGGACATCAAAAAGCTCGACCTTATCGACGGCATATGGGTGGCGACTGAGATGCATGTTACCAAAAAGAAAGGTAAAAACACGGTGCACAAAACCATTCTTAGCTTTAGAAATGTGAAATTCAACCAGAGCCTTGATATTAAGGGCTCGGTAAAAAATAACTTGGCATTTTTGCATCCCGACTTCACCATATCTTTAACCGATCTTCAATCGCAAAAGTCCTCGAAATAGCTCGCTATTCCTGCGGTTTTGTTCAATCAGATCGATTAAATCTACGGCAAATTCGGGCGCAAATTCTACCAAGTTATTTTTTACCGAACCCTAAGCTCGGCCGTCAGATTGTTGTGTGGGGAAAATCGGACAACATACGCGTAACGGATGTGCTCAACCCTTTGGATATGCGTGAACCCGGCTTAACCGATATTGAAGACCTGCGGTTTCCGGTTGCAATGTCCAAGCTCGATTATTATATCGGTGACTGGAGCCTGACCGGCATCGCTATTCATGAAATCCGGTTTAACAAGAGCCCGGAATACGGAAGTGATTTTTATTCGGGTTCCCAGCCGCCACCCCATGAAGATAAGCCGGACTCCTGTTGTAAAAATACCGAATATGCTGCTGCCATAAATGGAATTTTCAGTGGATGGGATATATCATTTTACTGGACCGACTATTACAATGACATGCCTAATACACAGCTTATATCCGCCGTGCCGCCCCCGCAAACCGAGTGGAAACACGCACGTCTGAAAATGTTTGGCGCAGCTTTCAACCAGGCGCTTGGCAACTGGCTTTTAAAGGCAGAAACCGTGTATATAGACGGATTCGAGTTCTTCAATAGACCGGGTAAAGAGTATTCCAGAATAGATGTATTAGCCGGTATAGAGTATTCCGGTTTCAAAGATACCACGGTGAGCATCGAGGCTGTAAAGTTGCTTGCGAATTTCACCTCCGACGGAAGGATCGAAGTTGATCCACCACACTTCACCTCTCTTCATTGTTTAAGTCCCCAAATGTGCCTTCGGCCCACTCAAGGGCTTCGGATTCCCTGACACGATCAGCAGCCATCTCTTTATATGCAGCATATATATCTTTCTTGACAACATGCGGGCGAACTAACTCTTCGATAAAATGGCTGATTTTTCGTGGTCCAATGACTGCGCGTAAGCCGTCATAAACCTCTTCGTCTATGGTCACTGTAAGTTTCTTTTGCATTACAAGCACATCCTCAAATGTTACACGTATAATACACGTGTAGCATATTGAAGTCAAGAAAGCGGTTCAATGTAAAATAATAATAAATTTACTTTTGCAACCTCTGCGATTGTCTGCTATAGATACAATTTATGTTTTTTACAACGGAGTTTACGAAGAATACGAATAGTATAAAATAAACGGAGGAAACTATGGCTATCAGTCAGGAACTTCTTGATATTCTGGCCTGCCCCAAATGCAAAGGGGACATATATCTGAATGACGCCAAAGACGGGCTTATATGTGATAAGTGTCATCTTTTATATGAGATAAAAGATGATATCCCAATTATGCTTATTGATGAAGCAAAACCGATAGAACCTATGAACCTGTAAATACTAAGTTAAAAACTAATTATTAACAACTAATTATTAACAATTGATTATTGATTATTTTCCTGTCTGAATATCATCGCCTCTATTCACAATTAACAATTAATAATCAATTGTTAATTGTGAATAATTAATGCATTGAACCTTGAACCTTAATAACATGAGCATACCTCAACCACCTGAACCTGCAAAACTTGTTGTCAGCCTTTTTTTAAAGGAAAAGGATGTTGTCGTTGATGTGGCAAACGACCTTTCCGAAAAGTTCGGCTCCGTTGATATGGTAAGCTCATGGTTTCCATTTGACTATACCGAATATTACGAAGCTGAAATGGGTTCTCCCCTGTTCCGGCGGCTTTTTGCATTTAAAAACCTCATAAAACAAAGCGCTCTGGCCGAGATAAAACTTGCGACAAATGATATTGAGCAGAAATACTCAAAAAAAGGCAAACGTATAGTCAATCTTGATCCAGGTTATATGATTAAGTCGAGGTTTGTTCTTGCCACAGGAAAAAATTATTCCCACAGGATCTATATCGGCAAGGGAATTTATGCGGACTTGACCCTGATTTATACAAAAGGTTTGTTTCAAAAGCTTCCATGGACATATCCTGACTATGCCGATAAAATAATGCTTAGCTATCTTAATTTAATACGCAACAAATATTTAAGAGATTTGTAAGGAATAATAAATAATGATAAAAAGCATGACAGCCTTTGCAAGAGCTGAAAACACACAAGATGAGCTGACCGCTATAATCGACATCCGGTCTTATAACAGTAAATTCCTTGATATTGCCTTACATATCCATCAGAAATATATGTGCCTTGAAGACAGGATTAAGCGCATTGTGTCAGACAGGCTGGCAAGGGGACGCATTGAGATTAAGGCGCAGATCAACGATGCTTCTAAAGCAGCGGAAGGCTTTGAAATCAACGAACCAAAGGCGGCCGCGTATTATGACGCCTTTATTGAATTAAAAAACATATTAAATATTGATACGGAAATTTCGCTTGATATTATGGCAAATGTTGCAGGCATTATAAAACCGGTTGAAGATACAAAAAATATTGAAGATTGCTGGGCTGTTGTAAGGAATTGCATAAGCAAAGCGCTGGATGAGCTTTGTTTAATGCGACAAAAGGAAGGAGACTTTATCGCCGGAGATATTGCAAGCCGTCTTGATTATATAGCAAAAACTGTCGAGCAAATAGCTAAAATATCAGATGACCTTTTACCCAAATGCCAGGATCGCCTTAGGGAACGTATACAGGCTTTAACAAAAGGTCTGGTGGAGCTGGATACAGGAAGAATAGCCCAGGAAGCAGCCTTTTTAGCTGACAGAAGTGACATTTCCGAGGAAATCGCAAGGGTTGCCAGCCATATAAATCAGTTCCGATCTATCATGAATTCAAAAGAATCCTCTGGCAGAAAGCTCATTTTTTTACTCCAGGAACTTAACCGGGAATTCAATACAATGGGCTCCAAAACAGGAAACGCAAATGCGGCATACATGATTGTGGACATTAAGGCAGAGCTTGAAAAAATACGGGAACAGTTGCAAAACGTGGAATAAAGGCCGGAGGCCAGAGATCGGAGATCAGAGGTCGGAGATCAGAGTTCAAGACAACCAACCTTGAACCTATGAACCGTGAACCTAACAACCTGAGCAGTAAGAGGTAATATGGAAAACAATTTACTTAACATCGGATTTGGAAATTCTGTGGCTGCTGAACGGGTTGTAGCCATTGTTTCCCCCAGTTCTGCTCCGATGAAGCGGCTTAAAGATGAAGCAAGGGACAACAAACATCTTATTGACGCGACACATGGCCGCAAAACCCGTTCTATTATTATCATGGACAGCAACCACATTATACTTTCAGCTATCCAGGCGGAAACAGTAGCTCAACGATACACCACTCTTAAGGAATCGCAATAGGTTATTACCCGGGTTAGGCGGTTCAACGTTCACGGTTCACGGTTGAAGAGCCCTAACTCACTATTAACAAAAGGATAACACGGCAATAAAGAAAGTTCACCGTTCAAGGTTCAAAGGTTGTAAACCCTGAACCCTGAACCCATGTAAAGTAGTCTATAACCTTTGAACCTTGAACCCTCGCGCAGCGCAGGCGCTTGCGCCGCGTGGAACCTGAAACCAATTATTTTAGTTATTATGGCAGCCAAAAGCAATGGAAAGCTTTTTATTATTTCAGCGCCGTCAGGAGCCGGCAAAACAACCCTTTGCCGGGAAGCGCTGAAACGGTTTAAGGACATAACCTATTCTATATCATATACAACAAGAAAGCCCCGCAACGGGGAGCAAGACGGAATTGACTATTATTTCATAACAAAAGAGGAATTTAAAAGGAAAATTGAAAACAACAAATGGGCGGAATGGGCAGAGGTTTATGGAAATTTTTACGGCACCTCAGCAGAATTTCTGGATACCTGTCTGGCGTCAGGAAAGCACATACTTCTCGATATAGATGTTCAGGGGGCCGTACAGATCAAAAATCGGTATCCTGACAGCGTTACAATTTTCATCATGCCGCCTTCATTGGAAACGCTGAGAGCCCGTCTGAAATCAAGAGGCACGGACACCAGACAGGTCATTGAAAGACGTCTTAAAACCGCAAAAAAAGAGATAGGGGAAAAGAACCTTTATCGCCATGTTATTATCAATGATGAGCTATCAAAGGCTGTTTCCGAGCTAATCAAAATTATAGAAAGCTATCTCTAAGTTGAGCGATTAGCCTTTAGCGGTTAGTTGTTAGTTTAATGATTACAGAATGTTTTGCTATTACAAACTTTTACCCATTGGATACAATTTCTAATTAATGTAATATCTTGATTTTTCGTAAGCGTTCACGGGTTTAAAGGTTCAAGGTTCAGGGGTTCTGGGTTAAGGTAACCCTGAACGGTGAACCCTGAACTTGCGAACGCTTACAGAAATAGGCGCCACCTTTAATATTTGCTCGTCGAAAGTTCGACATAAGCCATGCTCAATTATTGTTTGTAAATCGTAGGGTGCGTTTTACGCGCCAAAAACATTCCATTTTGCCCATCAAGTATTTTATCATTCGTTCATTCAGATGATATGTATGCCGTTGATGGCGTATAGAATGCACCCTGCCTGGCTTCGCTCAAATAGTTTGGCGCTAATGGTTAGCGCTTATGCTTCACTGCGTGTCACTTCGTGTCCTGCTTTAAATTTAATCATACTGGAAGCTCGATTGCAGATAATTTGTTACATAATGCTAAAATATTACTGATGTTTTAATCCTGAATATCCTGTTAATCCTGTCAAAAAAGTCTGTTTGAAAAAATCTACAATTATGAAAACCGAAATACTTTACGGAATCCATCCAGTATCTGAAGCTCTCAAGGCCGGGAGGAGAAAATTCTTTGAGGTTTATTTAGCGGAGCATAAGGGCTCAAAACGCGCTGAAAAGGCGGCAATTATTGCTACATCTTTAAACATACCCCTGAAAAAGATGAAAACTTTTGAGCTTTCATCTATCACAGGCACCGACCGGCACCAGGGGATTGGAGCCAGGGTAAGCCCATATCCTCTTGCAGAACCAACCGATATTTTCGACAATATTAAGGCTAACGAAAATCCATTTTTGCTGCTGCTGGATTCCATTGTAGATCCCCACAACCTTGGCGCCCTTATTAGAACCGCCCTTTGCGTGGGCATAGAGGGTATACTGATTCCAAAGGATCGATCAGCCTCGCCTACTCCGGCTGTATCCAGCGCTTGTGCAGGAGCTCTCGAGCATATACGCCTTGCCATTGTGACAAATATGGTTGCTGCAATAAAGGCTTTAAAGAAAAAAGGGTTGTGGATTGCGGGAATGGATAAAAGCGCGCAAAAATCGATTTTCTCCTTTGATTTTTCCTGCCCTTTAGCCATTGTTATCGGCGGAGAAGAAAAAGGAATTCGCACTCTTGTAAAGAAACATTGCGATTTTTTGATTTCTATCCCGCAAAAAGGAGAAATAGATTCTCTTAACGCGTCTGCGGCAGGGGCTGTCGTAATGTACGAGGCATTCAGGCAAAGAAAATTTAAAAAATAATAACACTTTAGCCATTTGAAAAAATCTGACAGGATAACAGGATAAACAAGATTTTGCTTCAAGTGAACAAACTTGGGTTAAGCCTCACTCTAACTATCCAGTAAATCATAAAAAATCATAGCCTGAGTATGGTGTACAAATGAAATACAAAGAATTAAATAAAAAATCTCTTTGAAAGACCTAAATTGTTACGTTATGAAATCTTTGGGGTATTTTGTTTTTGACCAATAAAGCGTCGAACTGTGCATTCAGGGCGGCAGGAATCTTTCTCATTGTGTTTATCCATGTACGTCTATCTTCATTTATTGAGTGTTAAGCGATTAGATAAAAACATAAGTAATAGTATTTTTCTTTTCAATCTTTTTTATTTTTGGTATTTAAGCGGACAATCGTATAATTACTTGTTGGCCACAAATACTATTATGAATGAATACTTCATCGGTATAGATATTCAGACTAAAAGAGATTGCAGCTATGCAATCTCTGATCAAAATGGAGCTTTAAAGGAATCAGGTTGGTTTAGTAAAAACCATTCTATTCTAAACACATTGAAAAAATTATCGGTTAACGCGAAGCTATATGTGGGTATTGATGCTCCAAGGATGGCATTAATTTCACCGCGTCAGTGGTATTGGGTTGGTAGCAAGAAAAAATGGAAACCAAAGACAAAAAAACACAAAGGCCACGGTAGGCATTGCGAAATTGTAGTAAGCGCCCATAAGCTTGCAAACCCGCAATGGACACCTTTTTTTGACGATGCACCAGCTTGGATGAAAAAGGGTTTTGCTCTTTTCAAGGAATTAGGAACCTTTTTCCCAACGTTCGAGGTTTTCCCTACCGCATCATACTCACTTTTTTCTGGCGTAAAGGAAGTGAAATTAGATATTGATTTTTCAAATTGTTTACCTGGTCCCAAAGACATGATGGACGCATTTGTCGCATCCGTTACTGTTCGTGAATTTACTCGTGGAAAAGGTATAGAAGTCGGTAATGGAGATGGCCTTGGCGCTATAATTTTGCCACGTCCATTGCCGGAACCATTGTTGTCTGAAGTACTTACCTGGCCAGGGTGCAATACAAAAAAGTGATAAGATATTAAATTAGGCAATTTTTTTTGAATGTTGAATGTTGAACAGGGAATTATGAATGTCGAAGTGCGGATGTTTCTATTAGATTGTTTTGGAACAAATAATGCCCAAAAGTGGAATTTGAATAGATTTTCCCTCCTTCATAATTCGAC
>JAYENE010000086.1:0-5045 GCA_034721935.1 Thermodesulfobacteriota bacterium | reverse complement strand
CTGAGATCTTGATGCATAAGGATTTGCAAAAACCGCAGGCATACCCGTGGATATGTCGAGGATTTTTGCGAAGCCTTTATGCGCAAGAGATCGGCGCAGATCGAGTAAAAAATCGCTCAATTTAGGTGGAAGTATGAGGATGTTATGAAGTTTAATATTATTCCAGATGAAGAAGCCATGAGTAAATGTGCTTGGCGCCATAACCATATCAGCGACAACATGGAAGTTTTTGGCGTTTGCGCAAAGCTAAAACCAGATGTTGATTTATCTGAATACAAAGGCCATTGTATGCAGATAAGTCTGGTTTCTGAAGAAAAACCTGTTTATATGTATGGTAACGGCTCAAGGTTCAGAAGCCAAAAAGGACGGTAAGGACTGTATGTTTTTATTATGTTCAGACCTCGGAATCCATAATTTTTTAAAGGTATTAAAAGCCCCATCAATTAAGGTTTGAGCAAATACACAAAGACAAATTGGATGTTGTATCCTGTCAAAAAGAGAATCTACAAATTTTGTAGATTCAAATATTTCCTATATTTTGAGTATAGTGGGACAAATTTCACAAAAATGCTTTCGGTGTCTCATCTGACATTATGTTGATGACCACCTGTAGTTGTATCCAAATAATAAGATCAATATCCATTTAAAATACCGAGGTCTGATGTTCTGAAGAATGTGGCAAAAAACTAAAAAATGTTTTGGGCGCCTTTGGGGTTCTTTGGACAAAATTAATTTACTCTGTGTGCTCCACGCGGCGCAAGCGCCTGCGCTGCACGTGTGATCTCTGTGGTAAATATTTACAACTGCAGATAATTTGTTGCATAATGATAAAATATTAGAAAGGATTAATATGACAAAACATGTTAAAACTGCAATAAGTCCGACAAGGGCTGAAGATTATCCGGAATGGTACCAGCAGGTAGTCAGGGCCTCGGATATGGCCGAAAATTCACCCGTAAGAGGCTGCATGGTAATAAAGCCGTGGGGATATGGTATTTGGGAAAATATCATGCGCATCCTTAATGAAATGTTTAAGGCAACAGGGGTAAAAAATGCATATTTCCCTTTATTTATTCCCCTTTCTTTTCTTGAAAAAGAGGCTGAGCATGTCGAGGGGTTTGCAAAGGAATGCGCGGTTGTATCGCATCACAGACTTGAAAAAGGACCGAATGGCGGGCTGGCGCCGGCAGGCCCGCTCAAAGAACCTTTGATAGTGCGGCCGACTTCCGAAACAATTATTGGAGATTCATTTTCAAAGTGGATTTCCAGTTATCGTGATCTTCCGATACTCATCAATCAGTGGGCAAACATTGTCAGGTGGGAAATGAGGCCCCGGATATTTTTAAGAACCAGTGAATTTCTATGGCAGGAAGGGCATACAGCCCATGCTGCAAAAGAAGAGGCCATTGAACGGACCCACATGATGCTTGATCTTTACACAGAGTTTGTCGAACAATACCTTGCTATGCCTGTATTGAGAGGGAAAAAAACAGCCCTGGAAAGATTTCCCGGAGCTGTTGATACCTTTTGCATTGAAGCCATGATGCAGGACAGAAAGGCCTTGCAGGCCGGCACATCACACTTTTTAGGGCAAAACTTTGCCAGAGCATCCAGTATTAAATTCCAGTCTGCTGAAGAAAAAGAGAAATATGCATGGACAACTTCATGGGGGATATCTACGCGCCTTATTGGCGGGCTTATAATGACACACAGCGATGATGACGGCCTTGTGCTTCCCCCTAAAATCGCACCCTCACACGTTGTTTTGCTGCCTATTATAAGAAAAGCAGATGACAGGCCAAGGGTGATGGAATTTACTGAAGGCCTTGCAAAAGAGCTTAAAGATAAATTTTATTGCGACCGCGGGCTTGAAGTTGAAATCGATGATCGTGAGATCGGCGGGGCAAGAGGGTGGGGCTGGATTAAAAAGGGTATTCCAGTCCGGGTTGAAATAGGCCCCAGAGATATTGATGATAATTCCGTATTTGTGGGAAGGCGCGACAGGGCTCACAATGATAAAAAATCATTTAAAAGGAATAATTTTACCGAGCAAATAACAGATATACTTGCTGAAATACAGGAATCTCTTTTTGAACGCGCCCTGATGTTTAGAAAACTACATAGCGTGACAATCGAAGACACAAAAAATTTTATTGAATTTTTTACACCTGAAAATAAAGAGAAACCCGAAATCCACGGCGGTTTTGCGTCATCATGCTGGTGCGGATCAAAAGAGTGTGAATCAAAAATTAAGCAGGATCTTGGCGTTTCCATACGATGTGTTCCGCTTTTCAGCATAAAGGAAAAAGGCAGGTGCATTTACTGCGGACAGCCTGCAAAACACCGTGCAATATTTGCAAAGGCATATTAACCCTTGATCCGAATCACCGACATACTTGACAAGGTTGTCGAGTACAACCCTGATGCAGACATGGACATTATAGACCGGGCATATATTTATTCTGCCAAGGTCCATGACGGACAGATGCGGCTGTCTGGAGAGCCGTACCTTACTCACCCACTTGAAGTGGCATATATTCTGGCAGATATGAAGCTCGATTCCGTCAGCATTGCAGCCGCTCTTTTGCATGATGTAATCGAGGATACCCACGCGACTCTGGAAGAAATAAAGGATATGTTCGGCCCTGATATTTCGCATATTGTATCGGGCGTAACCAAACTGAGTTCACTTGCCTTTGACAGTTTACAGGCCCGTCAGGCTGAAAGTATGAGAAGGATGATTCTTGCCATGGCGGATGATATCAGGGTTGTACTTATCAAGCTGGCTGACCGCCTTCACAATATGAGAACCCTGCATTTTCACACAGATAAACAAAAACAAATAAAAATTGCCCAGGAAACCCGTGATATTTACGCGCCGATTGCCGCTCGTCTTGGGATGTACCGGATGAAAAAGGAGCTGGAAGATATAGCTTTTATGTATCTTCAGCCTAAAGAATATTCTAAAATAAAAATTCTTGTCAGCAAAGATAAAGAGGAACGGGAACAATATATTACAACTGTCAAAGATTATATCAAAAAAAAGATGGATGAAAATGGTCTGGAATGTGAAGTCCTTGGCAGATATAAACATTTTTACAGCATTTACGTGAAAATGGTTGACCAGGATCTACCCTTTGAAGAAATTTATGATATTATAGCATTCAGGATAATCCTTGATACTATACCCCGGTGCTACGAAGCGCTTGGGCTTATACATTCATTGTGGAAACCTGTCCCCAAGAAGTTTAAGGATTATATCGCTGTTTCTAAGCCAAATATGTACAGGGCTCTCCATACAACGGTGATCGGGCCTTATGGTGAACGCATTGAAATACAGATCAGGTCATGGGAAATGGATAAAGTTGCCAAATCAGGTATAGCGGCTCACTGGGGTTATAAAGAGGGTAAACGTGTTGATGAGAAGATAAGCAATACCTTTGCATGGATTCAGCAACTGGTTGAAGATCAAAAAACTATAAGAGATCCTGGTGAATTCATGGAAAGTGTGCGCATAGATCTTTTTCCTGATGAAGTATATGTCTTTACGCCGAGAGGAGAGATTAAGTCGATCGCCAGGGGCGCCACGCCTGTTGATTTTGCTTATTTAATTCACTCAGAGGTTGGTAATCAATGTATTGGAGCTAAAGTTAACGGGCATATAGCGCCGCTGCGGTATGTGTTGAAAAACGGCGAGATAGTGGAAATTATTACTTCAAAAAACCAGCGCCCAAGCAAGGATTGGCTGAAGTTTGTCAAGACGGTCAAAGCCCGTTCCAGGATAAGGCAGTGGATAAAAATTCAGGAAAGAAAGCGCAGCATCACACTTGGCCAGGAGATGTGTGAAAAGGCTTTTCGCAAATACCGCCTTAATTTTAATGAACTGTTAAAATCAAAAGAAATGCAAAAGGCAGTAGAGGATTTTGGTTTTAAGGCGATCGATGACCTGATTGCAACTATTGGTTACGGTAAAATCACACCTTTGCAGATAATTCGGAAGGTCGCTCCAAAATCTAAATCAGACGAAGAAGAATCTATTTTAAACAAGATCATAGGCCGCGTTAAAAAGAAAAAGCTAAAAACAGGTATAATTGTACACGGTATTGATGATATATTAATAAAGTTTGGAAAGTGCTGTGAACCGGTCCCAGGGGATTCTATAACCGGCTATATTACACAGGGTTACGGCGTAACAATTCATCGTACCAGTTGTGTAAATGCCTTAAAAATGAATCCCGATCGGCAGATAGATGTGGAGTGGAACAGGGATATTTCAGAAACTTATCCGATAAAAATAATCGTTCGTTCCAGCGACAGGATTGGTTTGTTAGCCGACGTTGCAGCCACTATAAGTAAACATGGTTCGAATATTCTCAGCGCCAAAACAGAAACCAGGGAAAACGGTGTAGTCGAGACTTTTTTTACAATTTGTGTTAACAATATCGACCATTTAAATACGCTTCTATCAGAGATTAAAAAGGTAAAGTTTGTTCATGATGTCAGCAGAAAAAGTTAAGGTGTTTTGACAACTAGACCTGACTTTATACAGTTTGTACACACAACCATCTTTTTTACCTTTCCGTTATATAATACCCTTACTTTTTGAAGGTTTGGGTTGAAACGTCGTTTTGTCACATTGTGGGCATGACTCACATTATTGCCTGTTAGAGGTTTTTTCCCGCATATTTCACACATTTTAGACATAATTATTTCTCCATTTTGTAAAAAAGTTACTGTGAGACCTTTGTAAAACTATCGTCAGAAATTTACAAACTCAAAAAGTAACCTGCCAACAACCTGATGTGGCGGGCAGTTAAATTTAAAACGGCTGACTGTTTGAGCATGTTAGTGAGCGTTAAGAAATAACGACGATCAAATAAAGTTTTCTATGAGTCGTATAATATCGGCTTTAGCAAGTTTTTTATAAAAGGATTGCTCTAAGTTATTTCTTTACGCTCACTTATGTGCGAGTTTCAGCCGTTCTTAAATTTAATTGTCCGCTGCCTCAGGTTGACCAGATAATGAGTTTGTAAATTTCTGATCGT
>JAYENE010000085.1:0-5054 GCA_034721935.1 Thermodesulfobacteriota bacterium | reverse complement strand
CGATGGGTTTCAAACCCGCCCCTACTGATTGAATTTACAGGCTGTCCCGCCTTACGTTGGTAGCCAAATTGTGTATCGTACACGGTCGTTTTCCGGTAGATAATCCACTTCGTAAAAATCGTGGGCAAGATTTATATCCAATGTGCTAATCAAGACGCGACATTGAACCCTCGCATCTGACAGAAAAGAAGAGGTTTTAAAATAGCATAAATATCAATTGGATAGCGAGTTATTTACTTAATTATGGACGTCCCGCAATCCCGTCCCTGGACGTCCCGCAATCCCGTCCCAACCCATAACCAGCAGCAACAAGCAGAGCGAGGAACGAGCGGCGCTTTTTTGCTGTCCGAGTTATGGGTTTGTTAGGCAATACCGTATTCTTTGAGTATTTTTGGCCTTGCTTCATCGAATTGTTCTGCACAGAGTTCATCAACAAGGAAAGGGCAGTTCTTAGGTGTTACCAAACCACAGTTTACACACGCTCCTCGTTTTAACGAAACCTTGCCTTTATCCAATTGATTATCATCGAGTTCACAGATAAAACTGTCTGGATCGCCACAAACAGGACAGTCAAAGTGCCAAGAAATATCGAATGTTTTCCAGCTCAATTCCTCCTTTTGCTTATGCTGGAACTCCCGTGAAGCCAAACCACCCTCCTCTTCCGAATGCAGTAGATCCTTCTGCCAATCCGACATCATCCAATGTTGGATACCCCAGCGTATTTCATGGGCAAAGCTGATAAAACAATAGGTAAGGTCGAGGCCTTTCTCCTCTTTGGCTTTTATGTAGACCTTTCTTGCTACGTTGAGATGACGGGCTAAATCTGGATGGAGCCCACCATAAACGTCGCCTTTTCCCTGTAGGGGAAATTGAAAGAATTCTTCGTAGCATTGCTCAATTAGACTGTAGCCGGTTTTAAGAAGAAAAACTGCCGATATTTCGTCATCCTTTGGGCTAAATCCAAAGTGAATAATTTCATTGCGTTTGAGACGGAAGTCCCTTATCTCGTCCTCACTTAGCGTGGTAAATGACGGAAATAACTGTCGCGCCTTATTGATAAGTTTTCTGAAATCGAGGCGGTCATTTGGGCTTGCGTTGATTGCGGCCTTAATCGCACTTTCGATGGCTGACCCGCAAGTGACCAAAGCGTGTGGATACCTACCAATGGCAACTAAAAGGAAAGATGTTTCCAGATGCTGCAACGAACTTGCTAAAGGAGGGCGAGTTATCAGACCCGTTGGCTTATAGCGAAAAAAGAGTAGTCTTGGTTCATCATTGTGCGTATCTGTCATAAAATCAAGCCCTCCTGATGTTAGTGGTACTGATTCTCGTCTTAGCATTTTCGGACATAAGTTTCTCTCCGATCCGTTGGAATGTCTAACCAGTTGGTATAGTTTCTGCTAATATCAAATTTAAAACCACTTGACGAGTAAATGTTGATTTTTTTCTAATTCTTAAATATGTTTTTTAAAACAACGTTATCTGTTTTGATGTATCGGCTTTTTGTTTCTTTTTGGTTTTTCCTTTTGCGTGCAGGCCGGTTTTGACTTCCTGTTCGTGGATTTCGTGGTTTAGTTTTAGCAGGCACTTCAGGATTTCTTTTCTGGCGTCTGGTGAGATTGTGTATCGTACACGGTCGTTTTCCGGCAGATAATCCACTTCGTAAAAATCGTGGGCAAGATTTATATCATTCCAGCCGTAGGCTTTCAAGACGGTTTCATCCATTTGTTTGTGGAGTTCGCGCAGGTGCAGAATGTCACGGACTGCCGCATTGAAAGTGTATGTGCCATCGGTTTTTTTTAGGTGTTTCCATAGATTGACGGTTTCCTTGCCGTATTGTTTTTGAAATTCTTTGGTCTTCAGGGTTGAAATTATTGCTATATCATCATTTGAAAACTCCCTGAGATCAGGATTGTGGAACTGATTGTAAGTTTTTGTTAAGCCAAGCTGCATTTTGAGCATAAGTTTTCCGCGATGCTCGTGATAGGATTCGCCTATTTGTTTCAGCCCTAATTTTATTTCATTATTAAGATTTTGGGGGAAAGGAAAGGTTTCAAAACAAGTCGACGGAGAATAGTTTACAGTTGACATGCCCCCCAGCGTAGAGCTGTACTTTCTTGCCCAGCATTGATGAAATTCTGAATTCAGAAGGCTTACAAATTCACAATCTGAAAATACGGTAACGACAATTTTTTCATGAAAAACTTTATCACATTGTAAAAAAACAAATGCCTGGTATTTGCCAACACGAGCTACAACCAGCACTCGTTCCAATGACTCAATTGTGCGGTAAAGTTTGGGGGGTTTATCCGCATAAATCCACCATTTTTGGGGTAGCGGTTTTCGTAGTTTGAAATTTCCATTTTTATCGAGACGGGTTCTTTCCGGCTTAACTTTCTTCTCAATAATCGCAAAACAGTCAGAATATTCTTGGGCCTTGTCTATTGGCCAGTTAAAGAAGTTGATGGCCCAGCGGCTGGGACTTTGATTTGCCCGTGTATTAAAATCCTGACCGTTCAGGTAAGGAAATAGAATATCTTTGTTTTTCGGATCTTTTTCGATCAAAGCAGAAGCTTCTTCCGTATCTAAAACAAAACCTTTTCCCAAAACAATAGAACCTTGAAAACTCTTATCCTTGTTTTGTTTCAGAGGATACGGATTGCCCATAGATTCTGAATCATCAAGGTAGGCAGTAATGGAATCAACCTTTTTCCCATCCAGGATTCTTTTGCCGGTAACAGCTCCGTTCTTAATAGCAAGAAGAGAAACAGAGACGGCAGCTTGGCCCGGCCAAGGCATAGAGCGTATGGCAAAATTTATTGTGCCTCCTTTTTGTTTAATTACATCAAGTGAACCCTCTCTAGTCACTCCTTGAGCTATTGTATTTGTCGAAATAAGACCCAAGTAAGAGTTATTTTTGATTAGAGTAAAATTTCTTCTAAAAAAATATCCCACCAGATCAATTGCTCCGGCGGGTGAATATGCAGTCGTCAACCAATTTAAATAAGAAGCCCCAAATGCACCTTTCAAACCACGATTCCCCAAAAACGGCGGATTCCCCAAAATGCAATCAAACCCGCCTTTGCCCTCACCCCGGCCCTCTCCCGCAGGAGAGGGAGTGAATACTTCCGGAAACTCCAGGAACCAATGAAAAAACTTTTTTTTCGCTACGACACCCATAGCTTTTGCTACTGCGACCGATCCTGCCAGCGGTTTTCTGCCTGACAGATGTGCCCGATACGTGTCATCTGTAATTATTTTTTTTGCGTTATCTTCTGTTTTTGGAATAAAAAACTGCGCTACCTGAATATCCGCTAAGGTTTTTAAGCGCCACCAGTTATGCCCCGAACTCAATTTGTTATATTCTTTGCGTTTATGTTCAATCTCTTTAATTGAGTTTTCAGGAAGCCGATTAAAAGATTCGAAAACTTTAGCTATATTGGTAAATGATCTATCTATAGAACCGAACTCAGAGTGTTCATAGAAAATTTTCCTTTTTTCAGCGCTTTTTCTTTCTGTCTTATTTCTCTTTGCCAGCACAACCCTTATATCCTTATCATCACCCGGCATCCTCTTAAACGCTTCATCTGCAATTCCGTTCTCCAGCTCTTCTTTATGCGCCAGTCCAACAATAGCATCACCCCACTTGATATGATGATCAAGAAAATTCAAGGGTTCTCCGGGATTATGCGCCTCAAGCCATAAGGCAACCTTGCATAATTCAACAGCAAGAGGATTTTTATCCACACCGTAAATACAGGATTTAATCACATCCCTGATCGCCTGACGCAAAGGCACAGGTGAAGGCTGATCTTCGCCAGTCCTGACCTTTGCAAGTTCTGCTCCGATCCTTCTTGCCGCATTAAGCAGAATATGCCCACTGCCGCAGGCAACATCGCAGACATTGATGGATAATAATGCTTTTTCTTTTTCTGATTTTTTGTCAGATGAATTCAGCCTGTCTTCAATAATATAATCCAGAGAATGCTTTATAAGCGGCTGGACAAGCTCATCCGGCGTGTAATGAGATCCGGATGAAGACCGGCCTGAACCTTTTACGAAATCAAACTGATAAACTCCGGCCTGTTTTGTAATCACCGGATCATATTCGAGCATGCCCTCGTAAACCGAGCCGAATTCTTCCACATTCAGCGAAGCATAATTCACCCGCATTTTCTGGCCGGTTTTTTTATTGTTGAATACGCTTAAATTCCTTAAGCATTCCAGAAGTATCTTGTTGTCAAGATTGCACTTGTTTAATATGCCGATTGCCTTATATCCGAAAAGGTCTCCGGCAAGAGGGCTTAATCCCAGATGCTTTCCTTTTATTTCACTCTCAAAAAGATGAAATGTGTTTTTTAATGCAATCCACAGGTCGTTGAATCTCTGGTCGGCAAGGTAGAGTTTTTCGCAAAGCTTTCTAAGATGGTTTACACTATAGTATTGATAATAGATTTCTCTTTTGATTTTATCCGCATTATCAGGGAAAATAAGGTTTCTTTCTTCAATGACCATTAGAAACAAGATTCTGTATATAAGGCGCAGTTGATACTGATAAAACTTAGATTCTAATATTTCCTCTTTATCAATCTGCTCCCGAAGCTCCTCATTGTCTGCATGTTGCAGAAAACCGTTTGCAAGAGAACGTATGGAATATTCTACGGCATTGCTTAAGCCTTCCCGAATCCGAGACCCTGAATCCAGCGCATCCTGATGATACTTTTCTATCAGGCTCTCTGCTCCCTGATCCATTTTTGCAGGCATGCGGCTTGAATGAAGAAGGCGGTACATTATGGCAAAGTCTGCATAATGCTCTTCTTCCATCATGGTTTCGAGATCAAACTCGATAAATGACAGCCTGATAAGCCTGCTGCTGTTTCGCAAAAGCCTTAAATGAATGCCGTTTGTAATAATTGCATAAAGGTGTTCGGTAAGGTTTATATATTCCTGAAGCAGGGCATGGGGCGACATTCTTGGGCCGCTGTCTGTTCGCTTTTTATCAAGGCTGTCATTAAAACCAACAATATGAATCGGGAACCTGTCAAGATTGGCTG
>JAYENE010000084.1:0-5055 GCA_034721935.1 Thermodesulfobacteriota bacterium | reverse complement strand
GCTTTTTATAAAAGGATTGCTCTAAGTTATTTCTTTACGCTCACTTATGTGCGAGTTTCAGCCGTTCTTAAATTTAATTGTCCGCTGCCTCAGGTTGACCAGATAATGAGTTTGTAAATTTCTGATGGAGGAATGTCCAGTGGGGGCGATCACGTTCAATGAAATGGACAAAGCCCAGATTGACGAAGAGTTATGTATTCGTTGTGCAAAGCGCCATGATGTTTGTCCTGAGGAGGCAGTGCGACATGACAGTGAAAAAATTCCGGAGCAGGTAGAGGAAAATCTCGAACAGACCCGTAAACTTTTAGAATACTATGATACCTATGCTGAGCAGCATGCGTTTATGGAATGCATGATTCGTTATTTCAACAAAGAACGAAAGGTGGCCGAATTTACCATTGAGAAACTAAAAACTTTAAAAACCGGCATGGCCGGAAGTGCCGCATCCGAACCCTAAACTGTGTTGCGGGAAACGAGATATGACATATGTTTTTTATTGAATTTAATGAAAATATATCTGTCGGGGGTATCCCCGATGAGGCCGGGATCAAAGATCTGGCTCAAAAAGGCTTTAAGACGGTCGTTGATTTAAGAACCAGGGAAGAGATTAGTAATCCCGACGAGCCACTGCTTGCTCAGAGTATGGGGATTCGCTATATCCATCTGCCTGTTAAGGGCGATGGATTGTCGGAAGACAAATTAAGTATGTTTTATCAGACCGTTTTTGATGAGGAGAAGTATCCTGTTTACATTCATGGAGCAAAAGGGATCAGACCTCTCGCGCTCCTGTTAACCATTGCTGCTTTAAAGAATGGCAAAACAGTTGCCGATATCCTCGAAGATGCGAAAAAACTAAACGCTTCCAAGGAAGATGCACCAAAGGTTTTAAAATTTGTGGAAGCTTTTTTTCAGCGCCGCAATGACCATGAACATGGGAAACTCGAGGCCATTGCTACCGAGGTTATTGAACGGTGGCTCAGACCAAAAAATCGGGGCGCCATTCCAGATGCCGATACCTTTGCCAGAGTTACAGGACCATGTGGTGATACCATTGAGATATATTTCAAGATAAAAAACGAGCGAATCGAACAGGCGCGCTATCTCACCAATGGGTGTCCCAACAGCGCCGCGTGCGCTTCCGTAGGCGCTGAACTGGCCGAAGGCAAAACATTGGATGAAGCGTATGATTTGATGCACGAAGATATTATCCGTTCGCTGAACAGCCTGCCCGGCGAAGGACAGCACTGCGCCAGATTAGTCATCCAAACGATTCAAGAAGCAATTAACCACTATTTCAAAAAAACGTAACTACTCAGGTTGTCAGGTTCAGGTTCAAGGTTAAAAGCCGACTAACCCTGAACAGTGAACTCATGAAAAGGGTGATCATCCTTGAATAACTCAGAAATACATACTGACAGGGAGAACAATACTCTTACCACAGAAGCCAAACAAATTGAGCAGATAGCTCTTTATGCATTACTCATTAACTTTGTGCTCACAGGAATCAAAGGCGTACTCGCATACTTTTCGGGCAGCCTGGCCGTTGCCGCAAGTGCGATCGACTCCGCAACCGATTCTGTTGCTTCTCTCACTATATTAGGTGGCCTAAAATTATCGACCCGGAAAAGTCCCGCGTTTCCGTATGGATTGTACAAGATTGAAAATGTAATCTCGGTGATTATGGCGATGTTCATCTTTTTTGCAGGATACGAAATCGTACGTAACATCCTCTCACCAGGTGCGGAACCGCCAATTATTACGTTGGGGATCATCGGCTGGTTATCAGCGGGAATATTGATCACGTTTTTGTTTGGGCAGTATGCGATTGCTGCAGGCAAGCGCACGAAGTCACCTACTTTGATTGCCGAGGGTCGCCATCGTCAGGTTGATGTGCTCTCTTCACTGGTGGTGCTGTTGGCAGTGGGACTTCACTATTTTGGATTGAATATAGATTTTTTTGGAATAACCATAGATCACATTGCGGCCGGACTGGTCCTTATTTTTATCGGCTATGCCGGATGGGAGATACTTTCCGACGGGATGCGCGTGCTCCTCGATGCCTCCCTTGACCTTGAAACGCTGGACCAGATACGAAAGATTATCGAGTCACAGCCAATGGTAACAGAGGTTCGACGGCTGGCGGGCCGAAACGCAGGCCGTTACCGCTTCCTGGAAACAGAGGTGGTTTTGCGTACCGGCGATCTGAAAAAAGCCCATGAAGTCAGTCAACATATCGAAGCAGACATCAGAAAACAGATGTCTCTGGTAGACAGGGTGGTGATTCACTATGAGCCCCAGGTACACGAACACCTGCGCATTGCGGTACCGCTTGCAGACAGTATGGAGCAGGTCAGCGCTCATTTTGGCGAAGCGCCTTACTTTGCTGTGGTACTCTTGCGTTTGGCTGATGGGAACATTGAACGGCAGGAGGTAGTAACCAATCCGCACACTAAGGTCCCTAAGGCCAAAGGAATTCGCGTGGCCGAGTGGCTGGTTGAGCATAAAGTAGACGTGGTGGCGGTAAAAGAGGATTTACACAAAAAAGGGCCGGCATACGTTTTCGCTGATGCCGGGATAGAGTTGCAAGTATCTACGGCTGGCCGGTTGAGTGAAGTGATTGACTTCTTTAGAAAGCAAGTGGTCAAGAACGGTTAGGAAAACGCTGCTCTCGCAAAAAAGTGCACGCATTGGGGACAACTCTAAACACTGGAGAATAAAATGATTGCAAGCTGTTCATTTGGGGTCATTGTTATTGAAGGTAAACAATATACTTCAGACCTTATTATCTATCCTGACGGGCATATAGAGGATTCGTGGTATCGAAGAAAAGGGCATACTCTGTCATCAGATGATATAAGCAAACTTATTGAATCTAAGCCGGAAGTCATTATTGCCGGCACAGGTGTCAGTGGATTAATGAAGCCTGAGCCGGGACTTGATAAATTGCTTCTTAAAAAGGGCATACAGTTTATTGCGCAGCCAAACCAGAAGGCGATGAAAATTTATAATGAACTATCATCGACAAAAAGGGTCGGCGCCTGTTTCCATTTAACATGTTAATACCTAAAGTAATCGGTTCCAGGTTCAGGGTTCAAGCCTGCCCTGGCGCGACTTGATATGCATTCTTGGCGCGATCTCATTGAATGCTACGCCAGAAGTTTCTACGCAATGGGACAGGAAAGCCAGGTCTGGGCCAGGGGTTCAAAGGTTATAGCCTACTGATATCCTTAGCTTTATAATACAATGCGCAGCTTAGTCTCTTTCACCCACGTGCAGCGCAGGCGCTTGCGCCGCGTGTTGGGTGAAACATAACATTCGCCCCTATTAGGGCCTTCGGCCACCTTTAGCCAATGGCTAATAGCCAATAGTCGAAGGTAAAACGAAGGTTTCTATGGCTCTTCAACCGGGAACCGTGAACGTTGAACCGCTCAACCCAGGTAATACCCTTGATATTTTATTTATTATCTGGTAGCAGTTCAGCCACTAAGATACAAAGGAGGGATATGTATGATTGATAAATTGAGGAATTGAGAATTAAGAATTAAGAAATTTAGGAATTAAAAGTGGCAACATCCTTCAATTCCCAAATTCCCAAATTATGAATTTTACAAGAATTATATTATAATCTTGGTGTCTGGCTAAACTATTACGGAGAGAAATATATGAAAAATTATTTTGCGGCAATACTATGCCTTGTGCTTCTGGTAATGGGTTCCGGATGTGCTTTTTATAGCACGGCTGTGGATGAACGCAATGTGCGCACAGTAGCCAGTGACACAAAAATTAAAGCTATAATTTTAGATGCATTTATTCAAGATGATACTGTAAAGACTTTTGATATTGATATAGCCTGCTATTATGGCCATGTTTACTTAATCGGTGAGTATGATACAGAAAAACAAAAAAACAGGGCTGTTAAAATTGCCGGAGATATTGAAGGGATAAAAGATGTAACAACCCATCTTCTTAAAAAGAAAAAGGGGGATCCATGTGGTGCAACGGATAATATTGCAATTACAGCAAAGGTTAAAGCCAAACTCATCAAGGATGGGGATATCTGGTCAACCAATGTCGAAGTAGCAGTTGTTCAATGCAACGTGGTATTTGTGGGTCTTGTCGGATCAAACAAGGAGATAGATAAGATTATTGCTCACGCTAAAAGTGTGGGAGGGGTTCGAAGCGTCAAATCTTTCCTGAAGCTAGCGCCGCATTATAATCAATAAATAATTTCCTAACAAGTCTGTATGTGCAAAGGATTAAATCAATGAACAAGCTCTTTCCGATTATAGCAACCCTTGCCATACTATTTGTGCTTATACAACAGGCGCCGACACATCAGAAAAAGTAGTTGAAGTTGAGGGAAGCAACTTTCTTTCTGCTAAGAGAAAAAAATAAATAAATTAAAGAATTTTTTACCCCGCAGCATAAGAGGCTAAAATTTTAAAAAAAGGATAAAAAACGCATAAAATTATGGTTCCCCTGGGGCCATACAGGGTTTTCCGGGCGTTTTGGTTCAACGCATCGCAAGAGAAAAAAAGATATTTGCAAGCATACATGATGGTTATGTGGGAGAAAGACAATGCAATCCATATTAACAGATAGAGATATTAAATTCATAATGGATAAAAGAGGATGTAGAAAAGAGGTTATCCTCAGTTATAAAAAATTTATTGAAATTCAGAATATCTTAGAAGAGATGCTTCCTGATAGAGAATATGATTTGACAGAAGCTATTTGCGAAGGCATCAAGGAAATAGGCCAGGCCAAGAAAAAGAAAGGCTTTCGGAATATGCATAAATTAGGGGAATTTCTCCATGAACTATGAAGTTATTCCCATGGCAAGATTCAAGCGAGACGTGAAGCAATTAGCCAAGAAATACAGACACATCAAAGACGATTTGAAGGAGCTGGAAAACATCCTTACGTCAAGGGTGCAATACAAAAAAGTGATAAGATATAAGACATTAAATGTGTAGCTTTTTTTGAATATCGAATGTCGAACAGGGAATAATGAATGTCGAAGGAAGGAATTCTGCCATTTGATATAGGTTTCTT
>JAYENE010000083.1:0-5076 GCA_034721935.1 Thermodesulfobacteriota bacterium | reverse complement strand
AATGAGATCGCAGACATTCTGAAAAAAGGCAATTTACCGGTTGAGTCTGCCGAACAACTGGCAAGCTGGGACCCTTATGATCAGAATGGTGTATCACCCTTTTTTGATCCTGAGTGGATGTTTGATGTTAAGGATGGGTTTGATATTGTGATTGGGAATCCGCCGTATGCATCTGCCGTAACAATGGCAAGATCTAAAAAACTAAAATTATTATATAAATCTCTATATCCATTAGCCACAGGTGCTTATGATATTTATGTGTTATTCTTATATAAAGCAATTCATTTATTGAATAAAACAGGTCAATATACATGGATAATTCCTAATAAATTTCAAATTGCAGATTACGCAACTAAAACTAAATCCTATCTTATTGAAAATGGACTTACTTTCTCTGTGGATGTTTCAACTTTTAATGTTTTTGAGACAGCAAATGTTTACCCAATAGTAATAGTTGGTGATAAATCACAAACAACGCCATCATTTACAGAATATCTTTTGGAAAAGTATACTGATTTAGAAAAAAGAGAGTATGCTGAACCATTAAAATTAAAGACTCATAATTTGATAAAAGATCATAATTTGATACTTGCTTCTGGTGCTACAGGTTTTGAAGCGAAAAAGATAAAAGACATTATTACTACTGAATCAAGCCAAAATTCTATTCCTTTCACAGTTAGTGGATGTATAGACAGGTTCGCAATTACAAATAAAAATGTTAGATATATGGGATTAAAACTTGACAAAGCATTTGTTAAAAACTCGAATGTGATTTCTACATCAAAGTGGCAATTTTGGAATTCACCTAAAATAGTTATAGCAGGCATGACGAAAGAGATAGAGGCTGTTTATGTTGATAGACCTTTTGGATTAGGTGTAGGTGTTTATGCAGTACGCTTTTGGGGTGATTTTGAACCATATTCTTTAACAGCGATACTCAATAGTAGTTATTTGACATTTTACTTAAAAAATAAGTTTAAAGATAAGCATTTAGCAGGAGGCTATCTTGCAATTAATAAATCAACGCTTGAAAACTTACCGTTAGAGAAACCAACTAATGAAAAACCTTATACATTTTTATCCAAAATCCTTCATGTCTTTGAAAGTAATTCTAATTTTCCAAAACAAATTATTAAAATTGTTTTAGATTCTATTGTCTTTGAACTCTACTTTCCCGACCACATGAAAGAACGAAAAATAGATGTCCTGCAATTTGTAGAAAAAGATTGTACCGAAAGCTTCCAGCTTTTGGGTGTTGATTTTCAAAAGCAGGATGCTTTTGATACCTTGTCCGACACCCAGAAAGAACAGATAATAACAGAACTCCATAACCGCTGGAGCGATCCAGACAGTGAAATAGTCAAACGGATGAACAGCTTTTCTGAAAAATCCCCTGAAATATTAAAGCCGATTCTGGAGAGTTCAAAATGAGCGAAAAGCGGTTGACCATAAGAAACAGTACCGCAGAATTTTTGATTTTTACATCACAGGCCAATGCTGACGGTATAGAAGTAAGGGTAGAAGATGAAAATGTATGGCTTACACAAAAACTAATTGCAAAACTGTTTGATGTTCATATAGCTACTATTAACGAGCATCTCAAAAATATCTTACATTCAGGTGAGCTTGAAGAAAATTCAGTTATCAGGAAATTCCTAATAACTGCCGCTGATGGGAAAAATTACAATACAAAACATTATAATTTAGAAGCAATAATAGCCCTTGGGTATAGAATAAACTCTGAAAAAGCTACTAATTTCAGGAGATGGGCAACAATAGTATTAAAAGATTTTGCAATTCGTGGATATGTGCTTGATGATATCAGACTTAAAAACGGAGCATATTTAAGTAAACAATATTTCAAAGATTTAATTCTTGAGATTAGGGACATTCGTGAAAGTGAGAGAAATTTTTATCAGCAAATCACTGATATTTATACCACAGCCATGGATTATGATTTAAAAAGCCCAACCACCAAAGATTTTTTTGCAAATGTCCAAAATAAGTTACATTTTGCTGTGCATGGGCATACCGCTGCCGAACTTATCATGGACAGAGCCAGCCATAAAAAAAATTACATGGGGTTAACCACATGGAAAAAAGCTCCCAACAGAAAAATCATTAAATCCGATGTGGTGATCGCTAAAAATTATTTGAGTAAAAAAGAGATAACATCATTAAACCGCATCGTTACAATGTACTTGGATTATGCTGAGGATCAGGCAGAGAACGGCATACCCATGACAATGAAAGACTGGGCAACAAAACTAAATGCATTTTTACAGTTTAATAATAAAGAATTGCTTGAAAATTTTGGAAAAGTAACTGCTGTAATTGCAAAAACCTTTGCTACGAGTGAATTTGAAAAATATCGTCCTATTCAGGACAAGCTCTTTGAAAGTGATTTTGATAGAGAGATAAAAAAATTGATAGAAGAAAAAAAATGAACCAGGTTGCCAAAAAATCTCCTGAACTATTAAAGCCGATTCTGGAGAGTTCAAAATGAGCGAAAAGCAGATGACAAAATTTAATGATATTCAAAGTAGAATTTTTGAAGTCCGTGGATTACAGGTAATGCTCGACTATGTTTTAGCTGAGCTATATGGAGTTGAAGTTAAGAGGCTTAACGAACAGGTTAAGCGAAATATAAACAGATTTCCAAAAAGATTCAGATTTCAGCTTACAAAACAAGAATTAGAAAACTTGAAGTCGCAATTTGCGACTTCAAGTAAAGATTCACAACATGGCGGAAAACGAAAATTATCTTATGCCTTTACAGAACAAGGTGTATCAATGCTTTCAGCTGTTCTTAAAAGTGAAACAGCTATAAATGTAAGTATTCAAATTATGGATGCATTTGTAAACATGCGAAAATTTCTAACAAATAATGCCAGTATTTTTCAAAGACTCGATAAAGTTGAGCAGAAGCAATTAATTACTGATACAAAACTTGATAAAGTCTTAAATGCTATTGAATTGAAAGAAATCACACCAAAGCAAGGCATTTTCTATAATGGGCAGATATTTGATGCATATAAACTTGTTGCAGATATTATTAGAACGGCAAAAAAATCAATCATAGTAATTGATAACTATATCGACGATATGACCTTGCAACTTTTTACTAAAAGAAAATCAACAGTAAATGTCGTTTTATATACTAAAAATATTTCAAAGACATTAAAACAAGACTTGGAAAAATATAATGCGCAATATTCAAAGATTGAGGTGTTAAAATTACAAACATCGCACGATAGATTTATGATAATTGATAGTAAAAATGTCTATCATTTTGGAGCATCATTAAAAGATTTGGGTAAGAAATGGTTTGCTTTCTCAAAATTAGAAATGAATCCGAAAGATATAATCGAAAAGTTGGAGTCAAACGCATGAACAGCTTTTCTGAAAAATCGCCTGAAATATTAAAGCCGATTATTGAATTGTGAATTGTGGGGAAATTTATAATTTATCATTCATAATTCACAATTAATAAAAATGGAAAATCACAAAAAAATAGCAATTTTTAAAAAAAAAGAGATAAGAAAAACTATACATAACAATGAGTGGTGGTTTGTTATTAATGATATTATTGCTGCACTTACTGATTCTAAAGACCCTGCACAATATTATAAAAGAATGAAATCCAGAGACAAGGAACTGAAAAAACTAATTGAAGGGGAGGTACAATCTGTACCACCCCTTCAATTGAAAATCGAAACTTCCGGTGGACTCCAAAAAATGTATTGCTGGAATACAGAGGGTGTCTTTCGTCTTATTCAATCTATTCCTTCACCAAAAGCAGAACCATTTAAAAGATGGCTGGCAAAAGTAGGCTATGAAAGAGTACAGGAGATTGAAGACCCTGAACTTGCTACAAAGCGAACAGGGGCTTTATATCAGGCTAAAGGTTACAGCTCCGACTGGATTGAAAAACGAATGCGTGGTATTGCGATTCGTGAAGAACTTACCGATGAATGGAAGCAAAGAGGCGTAAAAGAGCAAATATAGTATTCAATTTTAACTGCTGAAATAAGTAAAGCTACTTTTGGCATGACTCCATGTCAATATAAAGAGTTAAAAAAATTAAAAAGAGAAAATTTGAGAGACCATAATGACAGATCTGGAACTTATTTTCTCTATGCTTGGTGAAAGAGCCACAACAGAAATAACTCAAACAGATGATTCGTAAGGTTTTTATAAACATAAGCAAGATGCAAAAGATGGTGGCAAAATTGCTGGGGATGCAAAAAAAGCTTTAGAAAAAAAAGACTGGAAAAAAAATAAGTACAAATGAAAATTATCTTGGCACACAAGGAAATAAGAAAAAGTTGAAATAATTGCGGATAGTGTATTTTATTATATTGAAATCGTCAATCGAATGAACAGTTTTTCTGAAAAATCGCCTGAAATATTAAAGCCGATTCTGGAGGGATGATACATGGAGCAGAATTCAGAAATAGTCATTTATACCGCTTCCGATGGTACAACAAAGCTTCAGGTGCAGTTGGAAGATGAAACGGTCTGGCTGACACAGGAGCAGATGGCAATGCTTTTCGGAAAAGCAAAATCAACGATTAACGAACATATTAAAAACATTTATGCTGAAGGAGAGCTTGAAGAAAGCCAGACGTTAAAGAAATTCGGAATTTCCGAATTTCAGCAGAAAGCCCCTAATTATTATAATCTCGATGTCATCATTTCAGTGGGTTACAGGGTAAAATCAATTCAAGGAACCAAATTCCGCCAGTGGGCGACTAAACGGATTCATGAATACATTGTAAAAGGCTTTACAATGGATGATGACCGCTTGAAACAGGAAGGCGCAAGGTCAAGATATTTTGAAGAACTTCTTCAGAGAATCCGGGATATCAGAAGCAGTGAAAGAAATTTTTACCAGAAAGTCACCGATATCTATGCAACCAGCATTGATTACAAAAATGATGCCGCTCTGACCAGGGAATTTTTTGCAACCGTTCAAAATAAAATGCACTATGCCATCCACGGCCAGACAGCAGCAGAAATGATAAGCCAAAGAGTTGACGCAGAAAAACCATTTCTAGGGCTGACCAATTTTCA
>JAYENE010000082.1:0-5080 GCA_034721935.1 Thermodesulfobacteriota bacterium | reverse complement strand
CTACTCCGCATTTCTGAAACCACGGCAAGAAATCTCAAGGAAGAAATTAAAGGAATTATTGATCCGGCAAATCTGAGGGATAAATCCAATGCCAAACAAAAAAAGCGCAATTAGATTATCTGCAAACACTCCCATTTTCTTCATTTTCCTATGAGTCATGAAAAAAACTGCGACAAGCTGTCACAGAGCTTCTATGGGCATCATTCTTTGCGTTGAAAAAGGTTGAAAGAAATAGAGAAGAGACAAAGGGATAAAGGCGTAATGAATCAATCAGAGATAGTAAAGCTAATAAAAAAGGGTGAATCCAAAACAGTCGAATTTAAAGAAACATTTGATAACAAAACAATCGAAACGGCTGTTGCCTTTGCTAATACAAGAGGAGGGCATATTTTTATTGGGGTTTCCGATAAAGGCGCCAAAAAGGGTGTTCAGACAGGAAGGGAGACTTTAATTGGCTGGGCTAATAAGATTTCTCAAGGCACTCAGCCTCGGATCATACCGGAAGTTGAGTCGTCGAAAATTGAGAGCAAAACAATTGCTGTTATCCAAATCAAAGAATTCCCTATTAAGCCTGTATCAACGAAGGGAAGATGTTACCGGCGGGTGGGAAACAGTAATCGTTTAATGACCCCTCAGGATATCGCTAAAATGCATTTACATTCTACCGGTACGAGCTGGGATAAAACACTGGCGCCAGATGCCACAATATCCGACATAGACCCTGAAAAAATCAGAAGATACATCGGAAGGTCAAGGGATGCGGGGAGAAGAGATGTTGGAGACCATGAAGAACCTTTAGAAATTCTTAAAAAGCTGGAACTCGTCAAGGAAGGCAAACTGACATGGGCGGCGCTTCTTCTTTTTCGGAAAGACACAAAACAGCTTCGGTCCCACGGCCTGATCCATTGCGGCAGGTTCAAAGAAGAAACCATTGTTATCGATGATCGAATGATTGAAGGCACGATTGTTGAGCAGATAGACGAGGCGATGGATTTCATACGTAAAAATATCAGTGTCAAGTTTGTTATGACAGGAAAACCTCAAAGAGATGAGGTGTGGGATTATCCCCTTAAAGCCATACGCGAATCTATCATTAATGCCGTGTGTCATCGAGACTATACAATGCCGTCAAATACCGAGGTAAGAATATATGATGACCGACTAACCATCTGGAACCCAGGTGGCCTGCCTCTGGGTATTACCATGGAAGATCTTTTTAAACCTCATGGGTCTGTTTTCATTCCTGATGGCAAACTAAAACATTTCATAAACAAAATAGAAAAATACGGTTCGGAAGAGACTAAAAAGGGAAAGCCCAAAAACCAGCCTTTAGTAGAGAGTATCTCTGCAATACGCAAAGCAACACTTGATTGTTTGTGGACTGACGACAAGAAATTATTTCCGCAAGAAGGGAAAAGTATCTGGTGGGAGGTATGGCTTAGAGCAGGGAAAAATCAAAATAACATTGTAAATTTTTTTCGTGAAAATGCCCATGTGACCGGTTTGAGTCTAAACGATGAGGAAATCCGTTTTCCGGATAGAACTGTAATTCTTGCATATGGATCTACTGAACAAATGGCGCAATCTGTTGATTTATTGAATTGTATTGCCGAAGTTCGTAAAGCAAAGGATACCCCGGATATTTTTATGCAAATGTCTGTGGTCAAACAGAGAGAATTGGTAGATGATGCGCTAAAAAGAATAACTCCAGCAGGTTCTGATAAAATTGCTATATGTATTCTTGACACAGGGGTTACAAAACAACATCCACTCATTGAACCTCATCTTTCCGAAAACGATATGCATGCATACAATATAAGCTGGCTTAACACTGATCATCATAGTCACGGAACTGAAATGGCAGGGCTGGCGCTCTATGGAGACCTTGTGGAACTTTTTGCAAATAACGAGATAGTTAATGTCCCATATCGGCTCGAATCTGTAAAAATACTGCCGCCACATGGTGATAATGATCCGAAATTGTATGGAGCAATTACCTCAGTGTGCATTAGCCGCGCGGAAATTGAAGCCCCTGAGCGAAAACGGATCATATCAATGGCTGTGACTGCTCCCGACAACAGAGACAGAGGGCAGCCTTCATCATGGTCATCCAAAATTGACAGTATATGCTCTGGAGCGGAAGATGACATAAGACGTTTGATGATACTTTGTGCAGGAAATACGGATTTGGCACAACGACATATCTATCCCGATACTAATATGACCGATGGAGTACACGATCCTGCACAGGCGTGGAATTCACTATGCGTCGGGGCATTTACTGAAAAAAGTTTTATTGATTCGACTGAATATCCAGAATGGAATCCCATTGCTCCACCGGGTGATTTAAGTCCTTCAAGTACGACTTCCCTGACATGGGAAAAGCAATGGCCAATTAAGCCGGATATTGTTTTTGAAGGCGGGAATAATGCAATCGAACCTTCATCTGCTTTAGCTGATAATGGCCCTGACAGTCTTCAATTATTAACCACAAATTTTCGACCCTATGACAGACTTTTGACAATTTCAGGTGACACGAGCTGCTGTTTGGAAAAAACCTGGGATAATATGCCGTCACCGGCGCAGAATATTTTTCATGGGATGAATAAAACCGGCCATTTTGATCGGAGATATACGATATCGGAAGAAAGAATTTAGGGCCGGACATTCAATCAGAAATCCAAAATCCGATTGAGTATCTTTCTTCTTTGTTTATTGAGAGGATTAACAAGAAGAAGGCAAGCGGCTGTTGGATTGTAGAACGTGGGATGATATGCCTGTCATTACTCCCAAACCTTCTGATTCTCACTGATATAGCTTTATTGGGGTATCGGTCGGGAGATAGCTGAACGCCAAGAACGGGACGGGTGGGGCAAATCCGTAGTGGAAATATTATCACGTGATCTGCGTAAGAAATTTCCGGGAACGTCAGGATTTTCTTCCCAGAATTTATGGTACATGCGTCAATTTTACCTTGAATACCGTGAATATCCAAATCTCCAACAAGTTGTTGGAGAAATACCCTGGGGGCAAAATCTGCTTATTATTTCCAGGATAAAAGACTTTCCGGCACGGGAATACTACCTGCGTATGACGGCGGAAATGGGTTGGAGCCGAAAGGTCATGTTACATCAGATTCAAACCGATGCCTACCAGAGACACTGCCTTACCAAAAAACAACATAATTTTGAAAGCACGTTGCCGGCAGCCTTGGCTGAACAAGCGGATCAGGCCATGAAAGATGTTTATGCGCTGGATTTTCTCGGTATTACCAAACCTGTTGTCGAGCGTGAACTGGAACGGCGGCTTATAAATCAGATACGGGATGTTTTGCTTGAATTCGGGCAGGGCTTTGCTTTTATTGGCAGCCAATATCCTCTCAAGCTTAATAATGAGCAGTATTTTGTAGATATGTTGTTTTATCACAGAAAACTCAGGTGTCTGGTGGCTATTGAATTAAAAGCTGGAAAATTCAAGCCTGAATATACCGGGAAAATGAATTTTTATCTGAACTTGCTTAACGATTTTGTACGTGAACCTGATGAGAAGCCGTCTATTGGCATTATCCTTTGTGGAGATAGAAACCGCATGGAAGTGGAATATGCCCTGAGGGGGATCAATAAACCGGTAGGAGTTGCGGAATATATCCTGACTCGTAATCTGCCATCTGAATTAGCCGGCAAACTGCCAAAACCGGAAGATCTGGAGAAACAAATTATGCAAGAACTTGGAACAGTCGAGGAGTAAATCTGATACCAAACGTGTGGGACACACTGGTTTGACATTTAATAAGTGATTTCCGGGAAGGGGAACAGGATATATCCTTAGCAAGGCAAAGGTATAAGACGTACCCGAAATTCAAATCGGTTATTATTTTGAGGCATTTTAAGCCTTTTTATTTGGTATTTTTATGAATAATACTAAATTACCCAAAGAGTCTGAGTCACAGGAAATAGGGCAGTTCGCAGTTATCACATTCAACAACTGTCATCCTATTTCATGGAGGACCACTCAGACCGATGGTGATGCTGATGCCGGTTTAGACATGCAGGTACAAATCGTTGACCAAGGGCGCTATACGAACGTATTTAATGCTCAAATAAAGGGATCAGCGCAGAAGGAGTATGGCCGGAATAAAAAGCTTAGCGCTGATGGGAAACATTTCGCCCAGCCATTGGACATTAGAACTTTAAATTATTATGCCAGAATCGAAAACCCAGTTATGCTCGTCTTTGCGGATCTTGCCCAAGACCAAAACCCAAGGAAGTGTTCAGCCTACTATTTATGGATAGATGAAGAAATTGATCAGCTTCGAGAAGGAAAACCAAATTTAGATCATTTAGGCAAGGATTCACACACCTTTCATATTCCTGTCGAAAATGTTTTAGACCCAGATTTAAACGTGCTGCCATACTTAAATAGCCGTTTAGAAAAAAAGAAAGTTCTGGAAGGAATATACAATATAGTAGAAAAAAAATATCCTGACCCTATAGATAAAGTTAATCAGATTGGAGACGTTTTAGAAACCAATAAAATAGCTCTTGGTACAATTCTTAATAAAACTGAAACGCCTTGGTTAGATGCGCCAAAAGACAGTTTCGCGTATCAGTTAAAAAAAGCCTCAAGCAGTTGAAAAGCTATATAACGTTTATGAACAAGGTCATAAACATCACCAAATATTAGTGCAACTTTTTGATAACCTTAACCCATATAAGGACGATACAGCACAAAAAATTATTGAAATATCAGATGATATCATTTCGGAGAGGGATTTATTAGACAGCGAATATATTATTCTTTGTCAGGCCAAAGCAACAACTCATGACTGGACGGGCGTATTAGAAACCTCCCGCAGGGCGCAAATTAGATTTTCAAATAATCCTCGGTTTAAAGCATTTGAGGCTTTAGCGCTGGATGAAATCGGAGAAACAGGGAAATCAATAGAACTTTTAGAAGAAATCGCAAAAGGAGAGAAACACGACCCGTTAGCATTCGAAATCTATATTAATATTTCTGCGAGATCCGGTCTGGTCGAAAAAGCCAAAACTTTGGTCGCACGACTTCTTGAGAAAGCTAATCA
>JAYENE010000081.1:0-5101 GCA_034721935.1 Thermodesulfobacteriota bacterium | reverse complement strand
ACGTTTAAAAATATCTCAGCCCACAGTAAGCCAATCCGCAACCCGCGGAGAAAAAATTGCAAAAGAAAACAAATTAAAACTATTGCAAAACGAGTAATCAATATATCAAGGAACGTCCCGCAAGCTATGCCCAATTGGCAGCGTTTCAAGAACGTCTTTTGCGCGGCAGCCAGATTGCCTTCCTGACCTTTCCAGGCTACAAGCACCGGTGCCTGCAGAGCGCGCCCATAAGAGAAGCTGACCTCCCACGGATGTGGGCCCATCGTGTTTATCGCGTTTAGGTGGTCAGTGGCATCTTCTGCACTCTGCCCTCCGGACAGAAATACGATTCCGGGGACCGCCGCCGGCACGTAGCGGGCCATGCAACGAATCGTGGCTTCGGCAACCTGCAGCGCGCTGTTCTGATGCGCGTATTTCATGCCAGCAATTATCATATTCGGCTTTAGCAACATGCCCTCGAATAATACGCGGTGGGCATCAAGTTCGGTGAACACCGCCTCGAGTACCCTGGATGTAACCGCTTCACAACGTTCGATGCCGTGGGCACCGTCCATGAACCCTTCCGGTTCTACGATCGGAACGATATCCAATTCCTGGCAGAGCGCGGCGTAACGTGCCAATCCATGAGCATTCGCACGAATACCGAACGCTGTTGGAACATCGCTCTCGTTGATCTGAATAACCGCCCGCCACTTCGCGAACTTTGCTCCCATCTCTTTGTACTCGGCGAGCCTCTCACGCGGGCTGTCCAGACCCTCGGTAGTCTTTTCGCCAGAGTACAGTGCCAGCGCTTTTGTGCCTTTGTCCACCTTGATCCCAGGCACGATTCCCCCTGCTCGACAGTAGTCTGGCGAAGGGAGCGCCGTCTTGAGTGCTTTGGCGCAGCGTTTCGTCGAAGAGAATGACACCACCGATATAGCGTTCGATCCCTTTGGTCGTAAAAAGGGTTTCGCGGTATCGCCGGCGGTTTTCTTCGGTGAACTCGACCTTGACCGAATCGAAGCGCTTCTTGATCGTGGGGTTGCTTTCGTCTGCCGCAAGCACGCCTTTCTGTTTCGCAACAATTGCTTTTGCTATAGACCTAAGTATATCGTTGTTCATTCGTAGCTCCTTTCCTCGTTTCGTTTCTTTACACATAACGTTTGAGTTCACCTGCCGCCGGATTAAGCGGCACGGAGGAAAGATCAATAAGTAAGCAAATAGAAAGCGCCAAGGAAAAAATAAGCGCAGATTCCGGCGGTCTGAGTGAAACGACTAGTTCGGCGTCTTTTAGCCGTTTTCTTATATTTACTATTTTGTAAAATTCTAACAAATGAAGTATTTCCAGATAGTTACAATTTCATGTGATTAATCTTCTTGATAAAATTCTGGGTACAATTTCTTAGCACATTCAGGGCAAAGACTATGGCTGAACTCGGCTTCAGAATGGTTACGAATATATTCTTCAATTTGATTCCAGTATCCCTTATCATCTCGTATTTTTTTACAATTTGCACAAATTGGAATAAAACCACTTAATTTCTTTACTTCTGAAAGCGCCTTCTCAAGCTCTATGTTTTTTTCTCGCAACTCTGTAGTTCTTTGCTCCACCAAATATTTTAAGCGAATTTTGTTGCGTTGTAATATGTACACATAAAACAACAACCCGCATAAAACAATGATAATTCCTGCTATTAACAGAAAAGGAACAAACCAAGATGGCAACATTTGTTCACTTCTTATCCACTTTTGCTGTATCCGTTCTTTGTCATCTTTGTTAATTTGTTGCATTCCATCATTTATTAAAGTCAGTAACTTTCTATTCCCCTTCTTAACCGCAGAACAGAGAGCATTGCTGTACAAATTTTTAAATAATCTAAATTTTTCCTGCGCTTTGAAGCGATGTAAATAATACATTCCGACAGGATAGTCTGCCACGAATGCTGTGAGTTCTCCTTTGCTAGCCGATTTTGCCAATTGTTCATTGTTTTCGAAAAGTCTTAAATTAACATAACCCAAATTTCTGCGAAGATAATTTTCTTCAAATCCACCTTTTGTGACTCCAATTTCAATTTTTTTTAGTTCTACAAGATCTTGTATATTTAACGAGGTAGATAGAAATATGGCTCCTGTTAATTGAATCAACTCATCGGAAAAATCCATATATATTTTGCGCGATGTAGACTGAAAAAGTCCCGCATGGATATCTGCTTCTCCATTACGTAAAAGTTCAAGACTTTTATTCCAATCAACCAATGTGAATTTAATTTCCTGATTGTTTTGCTTGGCCCATTCGGTCCATAAGTCTATAAGTAATCCTTGTGGTTCGTTAGTATCGTTCAGAAAAGAAAAAGGCGGGAACGTGGCTGAATTAGTAATTACTATTGTTTTTGCTAATACTGATTCAACACAGAAAAACATACACAATAATGATAAGGATAGAATAATATTTGCTACTTTTAGTTTTGTTCTTGATATGAACAATATCTACTCCTTTTCTTATTACTAATAGGGATAGAAGTCTACAGACACTAAACGTCTAAAATATATTTGCAACCAGGGTGTCTGAAAAATGATGCGATCTTCTTTGGCAGCTTCTGAAGACTGCGCAGCTTGTTGATAACAGCTGCTTTAAGCTGGTCTGGTCCGTTTATAACCCGGCGTCCCACACCATTTCCTTTAGTGTGGTTCCACAATTGCTCGATAGGGTTCAGATCAGGAGAATACGATGGTAGTAAAAATATCTCTAAACGACCATCAAATGTGGCTATGTACTCTTTAACCTTTTTTGATTTATGTGTTGGGCGCCCATCCCAGATCAAGAAAACTTTATGCTCATGACCATGCATCAGACGCTTCAAAAATTCACACATCCGATCGGACTGGACAGTGCCTTTCACGATCATAAAGTGCATCTGACCACGGGGTGTTATCGCCGCCATCATATTCAGCCCGAACCGAGCGCCAGTAGCTTCGATAATAGGCGTTCGACCTTTCAAAGCCCAGGTGGTTCCGGAATGAAAATCCGATCGGATTCCGGATTCATCTTGAAAATAAATAACCGCTCCTTCTTTTTTAGCGCGTTTTTGGATCTATGGAAAACCTGCTCTTTCCATTGTTTGACAAGTTCAGAATCTCGCTGGCAAGCACGATACAAAGGCTTTTGACAACTAAACCCAAGCTGGCGAAGCAATCGTCCAACAGAGGTCGAGCTAAACCTGATGCCGAATTGACGTTTAATCAAAGCAGCAATCATGGAACGGGTCCACAATGCAAATTTAAACTTGAACTGCTGAGGGTCTTTGTCACGAACTGTTTTATAGACCCATTTGATTTGGGAGGCAGTAAGTTTTTTAGGGCGTCCACTACGCTGCCCGGTACGCAAGCCGTGCCAACCACCTGTACGGTACCGAGCAAGCCAATTGTAAATACAAGCACGCACAAAGCCCAACGTTTTAATGACAACCTCAGGGCTTTCTCCGGCTTGTACACGCTGTACTGCGCGGAGACGAATTTCTTCCATTGCTGTGGGATTGATTTTTCTTCCATCTGTTTTTCTCATAGGGAGTTCTATAGCATATGAGAAGTAAAATGTCTATATATTTATACACTTATTAGTAATTAAGCCCCTTTTTTCATTTCAATACATTCATACTCCTCTGGTGAACAATAATCAATAGAGCTGTGTAGTCGCTTCCGATTATAAAATAATTCAATACAACTGAATATCTCTTTGCGTGCATCATCTCTGTCTTTAAAACTGATATGATAAGTTAATTCTGCCCGGAGAGTTTTAAAAAAAAGTCTCTGTTATGGCATTATCATAACAATTCCCCGTACTGCTCATACTTTGTAAGCATTCTCTGGTTCTAAGGACTTTTATGAAACTTCCACTGCAATACTGACTCCCGCGGTCTGAATGGAACAAAAGGCCTTTGTCCGACCGCCTACTGTTCCACTCTGAGTTAAATGCATCAATTACCAGGCTGTCTTTTATCCTTTGCTGCATTGACCAGCCCACTATTTTACGCGAAAAAACATCCAGTATAACCGCAAGGCACAAGGTTCCCTTTAATGTCTGAATATAGGCTATGTCAGAGGCCCAAAGCTGATCTGCCATGTCTGCCCTAAAGTCTTGATTAACAAGATTTGGAGATACTTTCCTGCTATGTTTTGAATTTGTTGTTTTCTTAAATTTTGTACGTCTTTTGGGTTTCAGACAGGATTTTTCCATCAGCCTCTTAGCTCGTGTTTTACCGCATGGCTTGCCATCTTTGCGCAAGTGTTCAGCAATTCGCTTTGGCCCATATACTTGACGGTTTTCCATGAATATTTTCCGTATTTCCAGCAATAGTCTTTTATCTTCCTTTTTTCTTATGCCTTGTGGTGCTTTGAACCATCGATAAAAACTTTGTCTAACTGAGTTAAGCGGCACAAGGGGCGATGATGACTTTGTACCTACCCAAAATGCCGCGCCCCTTGTGTCCGCTTGAACGATTGGTTGGACGAAGCCGCTTTGCGGCGAAAAAAAATCAAAAATAGTGTATAACTCCTATACTTGTCCAATTTCGGGCATTATTAAAAAAGGAGTATACCATGAATCAAGCAGAAGTAAATCGATTTAATGAGCTTTATCAACGTCACCTGAGATTACTCAAACTTCAGGGCAAAAGTCAGAAAACCATTGATGCTTATTCCCGGGCTGTCCGCCGAATCAGTGAACATTTTGATTGCTGCCCTGATCAATTGACCCCTGAACAATTAGAAATCTATTTTGGAGAGCTGGTTGAAAGCCACTCATGGAGCACAGTCAAAATAGATCGAAATGGCCTGCAATTCTTTTGGCGACATGTACTCAAGCGTGACTGGCAATGGGTTAATATTATAAAACCGCCAAAGATCCATACCATACCGGATATTCTTACTCCTGTTGAAATAGAGCGACTCATTGGTACAACACGAAAACTACGCTATCGCGTTTTTTTATTGACTACTTATTCAATGGGACTTCGTTTGGAAGAAAGCTTATCTCTTCAAGTTGGTGATATTGATGCCGGGCTCAAACGGGTTCATATCCGCCGTGGTAAAGGACATAAAGATCGGTTGATACCATTACCTGATC
>JAYENE010000080.1:0-5104 GCA_034721935.1 Thermodesulfobacteriota bacterium | reverse complement strand
TTATAGTATAAGTGGAAGGTAACTCATGGCTAAACGAAAAGTAAATGTTAAAGGAACTGAAATAGTCGTATTCTCAAAAGAAAAAGAGGATTATATTTCTCTAACAGACATAGCAAAGTACAAAGATTCGGAAAGGACAAATTACATTATCCAAAACTGGATGAGAAGCCGAAGCACAATTGAATTTATCGGCTTATGGGAGCTGTTGCACAATCCAGATTTTAAAGGCATCGAATTCGATGCCTTTAAAAATGAAGCAGGCTCAAACAGTTTCACACTTACACCCAAAAGATGGATAACCTCAACAAATGCCATCGGCATCATTTCCAAATCCGGTAGATATGGCGGAACTTATGCTCATCAGGATATTGCCTTTGAATTTGCCTCGTGGATAAGCGCAGAGTTCAAGCTATATCTTCTTAAAGAATTTCAACGGCTGAAACAGGCGGAAATTGATCAGAAAAAGCTGGAATGGAATGTCTCCCGCACCCTTGCAAAGGTTAATTACCTTATACATACCGATGCCATAAAAGAAAACCTGATTCCTGAAAACATATCTAAAAGCAAACGAAAATTTGTTTACGCAGACGAAGCAGACTTATTAAACATTGCATTATTTGGGAAAACTGCAAAAGAATGGCAAGAAAAATATCCGGATTTAAGAGGCAATGTCAGGGATTATGCTACCTTAGAGCAGTTAGTTGTTCTTTCAAATATGGAAAGCTACAATTCAGAACTCATCAAAATGCAAATACCATCAGATGAAAGATTAAAAAAACTGAATAAGATCGCAATCGACCAAATGAAAGTACTTATTGCAAACAGATCAATTAAGAAGCTTAAAGAATAAAATAAAATGGCGAAAAGACAGAAAGCGATTAAAAGGCTGAACTTATCTGATCACACACTGGATATAAATATTCGGAGGTGCAGTTACAACAAGTTCAGTTTTTCTGATATAGAAGAATATGTCAGCGAGCTGGTTGGATCGCGCGACTATCAGTATGATGCTATTAAACAAATCATGATTTATCTCTGGGGCGGCAGTTACAAGAGCATTGCTGAACTTGGAAGAGAAAATTATAAACAGAAATTACAGATTCAGCAGCGTTTTGGAACAGAAGAAAATTTCTTCCGCCAACACCCCCTTCCTGAGCGGCTTTCAGGGGTGGTACACATGGCTACCGGCACAGGAAAATCTTATGTAATCTTTGCCATTGCCTGGCTTTCTCTTATTATGGGGCTTACAAAACGGGTGCTTGTGCTTGGTCCGGCCTCAACCATTATCGAACAGGGTTTGCGCGAAAAATTCAAGGAACTGATAAACAAAAGAGAATTCAACAGCAAGCTTCCGCAAAGATACCGGGGAAAAGCCATTAACCTTCTCACAGACAACGATCCCATAGAAGATGACTCCATCGTCATTGAAAACATCAACGCAGTTTACACTTTTGGCGGGATCACCGACACCTTATTTAAAAATACCGACGAAGTTCTCGTCCTTGGGGATGAGATTCATCATGCCTATTCACATCTGAAATATGCGGATAATCGTCTTGTTCTTGACAAGGAAGAAGGGCCGGAAGGGAAAAAGAGTGAAGCAAGAGATGAACGGCTGTGGATGCGGTTTTTGCAGGAAAACAACAAAATTACCAGACACATCGGCTTTACCGGCACTCCCTATAATCAGAACGAATATTTTTCCGATATCATTTTCAACTACTCCATCAAGGATGCGACCGAAGAGAAATATATCAAAAAAATCAATTCGATTATCCGTACCAAGACCGATGAAGGCGACGACCGGCTCACTATTGATCAGCGGTTCGAAATGGTGCTGAAAAATCATCTCGAAAACAGGGATAACTATGCGTATAAAACCCGTTCGGTCAAAAGGATTGTAAAACCTATAACAATTTTTATTTGCCCGAATATAAAAAATGCTCAAAGAAGGTATGATGAGTTTGTTACGTTTCTGGCCGGATATGAGAAAAAGTATCATGGCGCGCAGGGAGCTGATTCTGAAATCATGGAGGTGCAGCGCAAAAAGGTGATTTGCGTTGTAAGCAAGGTTTCCAAATCAGAGTACAAACAAGAGCTTGATAATATCGAAGAAACAGATCCGAAAAAGATCGGCGGGAGCGTTGAGTTTATCTTTGCGGTTAACAAACTTTCAGAAGGCTGGGACGTGGATAATGTCTTTCAGATTGTTCCAATGGAAGAGAAGGTCTTTAATTCCAAGCTTCTTATCTCACAGGTACTCGGCAGGGGCATGCGCATCCCCCGAAAAGTTCCCAATGCGCACATCCAGCAAAACTATCCTGTTCTCACTGTTACGAATCATGACAAATTCGCCGATCACATCAGAGAGCTGGTTGACTCGGTTACTGAAAGCGACATGTATCTTAGCTCTTTGCCTTTGACTGACCGGGAACAAGGACGAGGCGCGCATAATTTTACTCTGTTTAACCTCAATTATATCCATAACATACGTTTTGAAAAGGCTGACCGTGTAGAGCAGGGGCCTCCGGGTAAACTTGCATTAACACCGTTTGAAGAAAAACTCGGCGTTAAAGTAATAATGACCAAAGACGAAAAGCGGTATGAGCTGGCAAGAAATTTTTATACAGTCGATCAGATTGTTTACGATATCTTTAACCGTTTTAAATATAGAACGTTTGAGGCATTGCATTTTGATTTTGGCAGCGTGGTCATAGATGACCATTATCCTGAAGAGGATGAAATCATGCAGGTTATTCTTGACGCCATGAAAGAGGCCGGAATCAAGGGAGATAAGCTTTCGGAAGAGAACAAGAAACAGATCGATAATTATTTTAACCAGTTTTTGCCAAGGGGAAAAAAGAAGCGGGTTTTCGAAAATATTTCAGGAGATCTGATTTTTGTTGATACTTCTCAAATGGAAAGAACCGGCATCCGCGCGAGTGAGCTTGAAAGAGACAGAACCGCATTCTTAAGCGAAGATTATGAAACTGAAGTCGGAGAAACAAACAAATTTGTACTGGAATACATTAACGAATTGAGAGGACGCCCAAAAGATAAACAACAGCTTTCCCTTTTTAAACCTGAAGATTTTGTGGAGAGAAGGGATGAAATCATCCGAACATTTGTAAAGGGTGATACAAAGCCACCCTATGTAGTAAATACGTCAAAACTGAAAAGTCCTCAAAATATCGTCCTGGTTTCCCACTCACCTGAAAAAGAGTTTGTTTTTCAATTGATAGACAATTCTGATTATATTGATTCCTGGATAAAATCACCTGATAAGAATTTCTACTCCATTGATTATGAATACTGGAAAGGCGGCAAGGACAGGGTCAGGCGAAGTTTTAATCCCGATTTCTTTATAAAAATCGATCTGGATAATTACATCTCAAGGCTTGAAAGTGAAGGAAAGCAAGATTATCTTGAAGAATTAAAACAACTCCAGGATGACGGCATGGAAACCATCATAAAAGTGGTGGAGATAAAGTCTGATGAAGATCAGGATGAAGCAACTCCGAAAAAAGAGGAGTATGCAAAGGCTCACTTTGAACAGGTGAACAGCAAATTGAATACATTGAACCTGGCAGATATTGAGAGCCAATACAGAGCAAATGCAAAGCAGTATTACACCTTTGATTTACTCACTCCTCAACAATTCCCGCGCTGGATTGCAGATTTGAAAAAGGGAAAACCTGGATGATTGGAGATCCGTGGATTTCCTGTTTACACTGTCAGTTTTAATTTGTCGGACTAAGTCAGCAAGAATAAATAACTCATACACCTTGCTTGTCCTTTTGCTTGTTTTCTGTGTTGTGTCAAAGCTTACATAACTCGTTATGCGCGCTTCAACACGCCTTGAAAACAAACAAAATTACGGCGCAATCTGTATAACTTATTTATTCTTGATTCCTAAGGGCTCGCCCAAAAATAACTTCACACTTTCATGCGTCGATCCATCCCGCATGGCTGCGTTGCTCGTCGGTTAAATAGCCTGCTATTCGCCCTTCTCGCGTCTTGCCATGCTGGCGCCTCAACACCTGAAAATGTAAATTTATTTTTGGGCGAACCCTAAGGAACTAAAAGTTATTCCATCATTATTGAGTAAATATTCGGCCAACCCTTTTTTTTCAAAAAACATTAAAAAAGTTCGGAACACAATTGAATTAATCTGATACAAAGAAAGGCATGAAATATGCTTTTCAAGAACAATTGCCATTATACATCCATGGGACTAGTGGTCAAGTAATTGATTTTCCCGAGTCTCCCAGGCAAATTCTTATTTCAGAGCAAGAGCTTCTCCAGCTTAAATAGGAAGCAAATTATTGGAAATCTCTGCATAAAAAAGCAAAAGAACGAGAGGAAAAACTAAAGAAGGCATTACAGGAAAAAGAAGGGAAAATTCGAGATCTAACAAAACGGCTATTTGGTAAATCAAATGAAAGAAGTAAGTCCGGCACAAATGAAGGAAGATCAAAGACATCAAAATCCCCCCGCCCACGAGGTCAACAACCAGGTGAAAAAGGTCATGGACGCACTCCAAAACCTGATCTGCCGGTAAGAGATGAATACATTGACCTTTCGCCGGAAGAGCAATTATGTCCTAAATGCGGTAAACCATACGTCTCCAATGGAACAGAA
The DNA here is from genome assembly GCA_034721935.1 of Thermodesulfobacteriota bacterium. GTDB lineage: Bacteria > Desulfobacterota > Desulfobacteria > Desulfobacterales > ETH-SRB1 > Desulfaltia. Next base: position 463 of record JAYENE010000080.1, on the reverse strand, counting down.
AATTCAGAAATAGTTGAAGTTAAGGTTAATGCTTATACACGCAAGATCAAACGCAAATGTTACAGGAAAAATTGCTCATGTGAAGGCGTTCCAAATTTTGTCACAGCCCCTCCTGCTCCAAGAGTTATACCTAAAAGCCCATATGGAATTTCCATTTGGGAAGGGGTTCTTTTGAATAAATTTCTCTATTCTCAGCCCGCCAATCGACTTTTTAATAATTATGTGGAGCTTGGTTTACCAATTTCCCGGGGAAGCATTACCGATGGTTTACAAAAACTTCTTGTTTTATTCAATCCGGTTTACGATGCGCTTTATAATCAGCAAATGACTGAAGACCAGAAATTTACAAACTCAAAAAGTAACCTGCCAACAACCTGATGTGGCGGGCAGTTAAATTTAAAACGGCTGACTGTTTGAGCATGTTAGTGAGCGTTAAGAAATAACGACGACCAAATAAGATTTT
>JAYENE010000079.1:3222-5116 GCA_034721935.1 Thermodesulfobacteriota bacterium | reverse complement strand
GAACTTACGGGACGTTCGTGCGGGGTGTGCACAACTCCATCTTTTTTTATTTTAAAGGAAGTTAGCCATTTTCAGATGCACTCGCTATTATGGTTCGAGGACTGTACGTTTTATGGTTAATGTGTATTCTTTTGCCTCTGAGCGAGGGGTTGCATCGTAGGCCCATTTTATGAGCTTGAGGCTGGGGGTGTTGTCTTCCATTGTTATTTCAATGCCTGTAATGCATCTTGGATGCACGCATGAACCTGTATTGTAATAAACCGGCTCGGGTTTGAGCTTTTTTCTGACTGAAACGGCTGTCATTCCTGTTTCAATAGATCTGCGCTCGGTAAGGGAGAGGTTTTCGTACACCGGGCGATGGGTGTGGTCTGCTATGATTATGTCAATATTTTTGTCGTTATTGATGGCCAACTGGTAGAGCTTTTCGTCTATCTGGTTGCAGAGGCCGGGATTGACGGCTGCCCTTGTGGGGTCTTTTATGCCGCATCTCTGAAGGCTGGGCCAGAAGTTCCGCACGAAGAATTTGCTGAAGGCCGCCCCGCTGCCGCTGCATTTGGGGTCTGCCTGGTGGCCGTGCCGGAGGAGTATGCACTTTCCTGACTTGGAGTGGCTGTGGAGTATTGCGCCTTCATAGATCCGGATGCCGGGAAAAATATCGCGGAGGATATCCGCGTTGTCTTTCCACTGAATATCGTGATTGCCCCATATCTTGATGTAGCGGGTCTTCTTCTGATCTGGGTTATGGAATTCTCTGATCCTGTCATAGATGGAAGTATGGGTGATATATATCTGCTCAAAGGTCTTGTTTTCCCAGAGTTCTTCGGCATCACCAAGCTCTATGTAGGTAAATCCCTCTCTGAGGTAGTAACCGAGGGCGCATTTGTAAATGAGGGAGTTGTGGGCAAAGTCATCGGAACCGGTCCCGTCACCGCGGTGCATGTCGGACATGACGATGAGTTTGGTTTCATGGTTCACGCAAACCAGGCGCAAAAGCGCTATATTGTTTAGAAACATTTCGGACATTGCTGGTTGCTCGTTGCTGGTTGTTGTAATTTTTTTTTTAAAACATCCAGTTGATCCTGTCTGAGCTTGTTTTTAATTTGTTTTTTTGACAGGATTATTTTGTTTACAGATAGCTCCGCCTCTTGGATTACACTAAAAGAGGTTGCTTAACGCCTTAGTTTTATTGCAAATATGTTGCAAACATTGCGATAAGATTGACGCGCCTGCCTGTGCGTTTCGCACGCAGACAGGTCGCCCTGCTCCTCGCAATGACAAAAACCAGGCTAAAGGCTCACTTGCTCCTCGCAATGACATGGCAGGCTGTATCTCAAAAATTAACAGAGAGAAATCACCCTGTCAGGAGAAATTTTAATGAGTTTTTTTGCCTTTATATCCTGATTTGCATTAAACTCAACTACAAAATCAAAGGAATTATCATCATATTGTTTGATATCATGCCAATCTTTGCAGTGAGCCACCAAAACCAGCGCTAAAGCTTTTTCGTATATTATGCAATCAATAAACTCCTTTACTATTGCAGGCCCGATAAAAACAATGCGATTATAGCCGCTCTTTTCAATAGCGGTTAATTTTCCCACCAGTCTACCACGGATGTTATTGTACTCTCTCAGCTTGGATATTATAAAACGTGCCGCCAATTTTGATTTTGTCTCAATCCCTTTTGATGTTAAAAGGTAAGCATAACCTATTTTGTGAGGATTTTTACGGAAATTGCCGATTTTGATGAGACCTTTTGATAGAAACTGCTTCAGGACATAATTGATCTGACCCAGGCTGATTCCTGTAGACTTCGCTAATTGGCGCTGAGTTGAAATCTCCTGCCTGTCTAAAGTCTCTAATATTTGAAAGTGCTTTTCTGAAAGGAGCATGG
>JAYENE010000079.1:0-3122 GCA_034721935.1 Thermodesulfobacteriota bacterium | reverse complement strand
TGCTTCAGGACATAATTGATCTGACCCAGGCTGATTCCTGTAGACTTCGCTAATTGGCGCTGAGTTGAAATCTCCTGCCTGTCTAAAGTCTCTAATATTTGAAAGTGCTTTTCTGAAAGGAGCATGGGATGATTATCGCAAAAAGAATGTTGTTCAATTTTGAACAACATTCTTATATTGAACGAACTGTTTATGTCAAGTAAAATAATCTGGTTTTAGACAGGATTAACAGGATTTACCCCAGTACCATCTTCCGGAGCTACAAGGCTGGATATTTTTTATTTATTTTCATCACTTTCCACCTGCCCGCCATCGCGAGCCGCTCAGGCGAGGCGGGCGGGGACGAAAGTAATGAAGAATAATCCCGCTGAAAGCGGGAAAAAAGGAATATGCTTCAGCGCCAGGGGTTACAATTAGTTAGACCCCTGTTAAATGGCCCGAAGGGATTTAACCACAGTACGATCTACCGGACCTGCATGCCAGGCAGGATTCTACAGCCCCAGTTAAATGATCAACATTCGTTGGATTTAACCCTGCCCTCCCACTTCAAGAGGGAGGGTTTGGGGTTACTAAGATGCTTATTGGACGATGATGCGGTCTTTATTTGTCTCCAGGGTTTTGGGACCGATCCCCTTAACCTTTACAATATCTTCCGGCGTCTTGAAAGGTTCCACGTTCTCGCGGTAGTCAATGATCCGCTGGGCGTATTTGGGCCCGATCCTGTCAAGCTTCATCAGTTCCTCCAGCGGCGCAGTGTTAATGTTGATCTTTTCCCCGTCTTCGGCACATACAACCGGACTCACTGCCAGTATCATTGCAACAGCCATCAGAACTGCGGCAATACTTTTTACTCTTTTCATCATGATTCCTCCTTTTTAGATTTTCATTTAAGTTTTATCTAAATATTATGGTTGTGTGATTATGTCAAGACTGAAGCACGGCAAAGTTATGTTCTTTTGTTTGCAGAAGATGGTTTTGATGCATTCTTTATGTATTCAATGAAAAAGGCAAGAAAAACAGCCATGAATAATGCGACTACTGTGGTGAGTAGGACAATCTGTTTCTTTTTGGGTTTGACTGGGTGCAGCGAAACCTCCGGTTCCTGGATGACCTTTATATTACCGATCAGTCCTTTTTTTGCTTTTAACGCAGTTATCCCTGCTTCTGCAGTATTAATATCTTTTTCTAAATTTTTAATTTCCTGTTGCGCTCCTTCTTCTTTTTCTTTGAAGTTATAAATCTGGTTGTTTATCTGGTTGAAGTAGGAAATGTTCTGCTGGATTGTTGTAGAGTAAAGAAGGAGAGGCATTTCAGTTTCGGCTTTATATTTTTTTAAGAGTAAATTTCTTTGTGTTATCATATCCCCAGTGTTATTTTTAATATCATCTACTTGCTTTTCCAATTTGTGTATTCTTTGCCTGATATTTTTCAGAGTCTTTTTCAGCGATTCTCTTCGTGCTTCGAGCTTTTTGGTACCATTTTGTTTTGTAAAGATCTGCTTGTCATAATCACCCTTTCTTTGCTTCACAATTTTCTCGTAATCATTGGAAAGAAGCTGAACCAACTGCCCGGTGACTTTCATCCCGAGGTCTGTTCCCCCCTCTTCCCATTGAGAGGTAACCTTTATCAAGTTGGCTTTTTTGACAACCCCAGACTTGAATTTAACCTCAGTCTTTAGAGGATCCAGATTCAGCGTCTTTTGTATCCTTTTACTGTAGACATCGCCGTTTATCTTTCCGCTTATATTTGCCACGGAATCAATGTACATAAAATCTCCGTCATCTTTGATACCGGCAATGCCCGGCTCAATAACAGTGGTGATCTTGTAAATCTTAGGCATCTGGAGACTTATTACAGATGCTGCAACAGCGCAGATTATGGTACCAACTACGATGAGCCATTTCCACTTCCACAGAACCCGCAGGTAGTCGATAAGATTGATTTCGTCTTCGTATGGCGGGTAATTCTGCGGATATTGCTGCTGATTGGATTCCTGGTTAGTCATTTTTTAGCTCCGGCAAATTAGGATTAAGGATTAAAAAAACCCGGGATTCAAGGATTAGAGAATATTAGCCACCCCAGTACGATCTTCCGGACCTACGGGGCAGACAGACGCACACAGACTTACACTGACATAATTTTTTCTCACTAAAGGCGATTAGGCGTGGATTATGCCTTGAGGCAATCTTCATAGCCGGCTAATGCGGGAAAATACCTGGTATATATGCCTCTGTCTCTGGTAAGAATGGCACTGCATTTTGCCAAGGCAAAACCTCCAATATAAAAATCCGACAAAAAGTGCTCTTTAAGGTTCAGCTTTTGACCACACTGAGGACATTTTACCTTTGTTTTTCGTTTTAAATATCTCATCCATGCCTGGGCCGCAGCAATGGCAGAATCAACGTCAAGCGATTCAATCGCAATTTTGTGTTCCTCTAAAAACTCGTGCAGATGCCTGGTATTTCCTTTAAATTGGGGCATAAGTTCCGCAAATACAACTGGAGGCGCTACCAGCTTCTCTCTTCTTACAAGAGCAGCATACAACTTGTCCTGAAAGCTTCTGAACTCATCTTTCAATATATCAAGCAGAATGGTGGTATCTACACAGACTCTCAATTTACTTTCCCCCTGACTTCATCCATATATTCCATTGTTGTTGGTCTGCCCTTGAACCTGCCACGCCACTTCTTTCTGACTGTTTCTATCGGGTTAACAATAAGAACATATTTTTGCCCTTTTTTTGTGATATCGACTTCAGCTCCGGGAACGATACCCATTTCCTTTCTAACCTTCACAGGTATTGTAACTTGATATTTTGCGGTTACTTTAGACAATTGTGTCACCTCCCAGAGTATACTTTTTATTATAATATAGTATACCTCATGCTTGATCGTCTGTCAATTTATTTTTGTTTGGTGGAGCGGTTAGTTCTTATAATAGTATTGTGTCAAAATATTTTATGGTCTTTTTCAAACCCTGATCCAGTTTTACAGTTGGCTGCCATTTAAGTTTTTCCTTTGCAAGGCTGATATCCGGTCTGCGCTGCATGGGATCATCCTGCGGCAGGGGCTTAAAAACAATTTTTGATTTTGAATTTGTAATTTCCATGATTTTTTGTGCCA
>JAYENE010000078.1:0-5116 GCA_034721935.1 Thermodesulfobacteriota bacterium | reverse complement strand
GAGATCTTGATGCATAAGGGTTTGCGAAAACCACAGGCATACCCGTGGATATGTTGAGGATTTTCGCGAATCCTTGATGCGCAAGAGATCGGTGCAGATCGAGTAAAAAATCGCTCAATTTAGGTTTAAATAATTCACAGCGAAATATCAGTACATGAATAAGCCAAATTGCCAAAATCAAGTGTAGAATTTATGAGACGCTGTACTAGTACTCCGTCCCAGAAGTTCTGAATACCTTAGTGACAATTTGGAATCTGCGGAAATGGTATTGTATTGAACCCATTCACAACATCAATATTCTGTAATATCAACAAAGTATGTATTAAAATGTAGCTCAATAGAAACCGTAATTTCACGGAATATAAAGAGCCATGAAACATGTCAGAACTTCTGGGACGGAGTACTAGTGTTGATTCCTTACACGTCATAAATCTGACACATTTGCAATATCCGCATAAAATCCCTTTTACTGAGGGTACAGATGTCTCAGCGGAAAGGGGTCAACCATGGGGAATAACAGAATTAAATTCTTTAGAGGACACCTCCCAGGGAGGTGTCAAGCCAACGGTCATCTGGAATAATTATGGGTCAACCGGAACTGATGTGGTAAAATGACCTTCGTTTTGCCATTTATTCCTTGCGTTACAGATAGTTATGGCAAAATAAAAAAGTTCTATTTTTTTTGCTCTTAATACCATTGTTAAAATATTGATATCTTAGCGATGGTTTGCATAATAGATTGATTTTATTGACCACATTGATTCCGGTTGACGGGGTTTAGGCATCACACCAGTTCCGGTTGAGTCATAATTATGTACTTTTGATAATGCTGTTTTAGTAACACTGCATGTTATGCTTTTCAAGCATTTACCCACACGAAACAGCGAGAAGCCTTTTTTCCTTTCCGAATCTAACATGACACATTTCTCATACCTGAAAAGCCAACCTATAAGAATTGGGGGAAAGGTCGTAATGTTAAAAAGCTTGAGAACCCAAAAAAACGGTCGAGTAAAATCAAAAGAGTGTAACCTTTTTTCGTAGCGCAGAGCTTTAGCTCTGCCATTTTGATGCAGGGCTGAAGCTCTGCGCTACACTATGAGAGAAAATGCACGCAAAAAGGTTACACTCAAATCAAAAGGACAAGGAGAAAACGATATGGGAAGAATACACAAACTGCAAATTATAATTTTAGTCTTATTTACAGTTTTCCTGGTAAGCGCAGCTATGGCACAAGGACAAAGGCATAGAGTTTTCATTGTCCATAGCTATGAGAAAGACCATTCCTGTGGACAACCCCAGGCAGCCGGTGTAATTATTGCGTTGAAACATGCGGGATTTGATGACAAAAACATGGATATTCAGTCTTTTTATATGAACACTAAACGCAGGCCTGAGCTTATTGAACAGCAAGCAAGGATTGCGCTCAAAATAATCGGAGAGTTCAAGCCGGATGTCCTTGTTACTATTGATGATAATGCATTCAGGACTGTTGCTCTTCAACTCGTTGATACAAGCATCGGGATTGTGTTTTCAGGAATGAATGGGCAGCCGGAAAATTACAATGAAACAAAACGGTTTATGGAATGTAGGAAAAACCCAGGACACAATGTCACTGGGGTCTATGAGCTGCTGCATATAGTTGATGCAATCCGAATTCACTCTGAGATCTTTCCTGATTTGATTGAGACAAGAATCGTAATCGACAGGGATTCGCCCACAGGGAAAGCGATTTATAATCAAGTTGAACTCGAACTAAAGGGTTTGCCAAAAGAAAGGTGGAAAATAAGAGTTGTAGGAAATTTAGAAGAGTACAAAGCAGAACTCGAGGCCGCTAATGCTGATTCCAGCGTGGGGGCAATTTATCCTGTTGCATTGATGTTAAGGGATAAAGAAGGAAAAATGCATACAGGTCCGGAAATCTTCAAATTGACTACTCGGATTTCTAAAAAGCCTGAATTAGCTCTAAATTATGCTTTTTGTAAGATAGGGCTGTTTGGAGGCGCAGCAGTTGATTTCGTGGCAATGGGCAAACAGGTTGGTGTAAAGGTTGCAAGTATTTTGAATGGGGCAAATCCCGGCAGCATACCGGTTGAAGATGCAGAAAATTATGCGCTTGCCTTTAACCTGGATCGCGCAAGGCAACTGAAAATAAAAATCCCGGAAGAAATATTGGCTGCTGCTGATGATATCTTTTTTAAAAAATAACAGTGGTTATCTATGTATAAAAAATTTTCAACCTATCTGAATTTACTCCTTCTGGTATTTGTGGGTGTTCCACTTATATTAGTTGCTGGATCCTTCTATGTTGTTCTTAGTAAAAGCCTGACACAGAAATATTGGAGTAAGCTTCAGACAAAGCAGGTTACAGAAAGCAAGGAACTGAAACTTCGCTTCAATGAGTTGAAGATGAAGGTTCAGAGCATAAGTGACAATAATGCTATTAAAATTAATTTGATGTTAGGGATAAGAAGTAAGGTCGAAAGTGTTTTGAAAAAAGAATATGGCTCTGAAAATGGAGCTCTTTTCTTTATATCTAAGGCAGACAATACAATAATTCCTGAGTTGCCTTATTATTTAAGGGACCTGTATCCATATATGAGTGAGCTTTCCGGCAAGAAAAGCGTAATGTTCCAGAATGTTGGCCAGAACACATTTTACTCCTTGTTTGGTTTGCCAATAATAAAAAAGGATGGACAATTATTGGGTGAAGCGTTTGTTGTGTACGATTTATCAAAGGATATCAGGTTTTGGAACCGTTTTGGAACAGACACAAATGGTACTCTATTCATTCAAAATGATCATAACATTGTCAATCTTTGCACAAATCAAATTACAGCAATACCTTCAGAGATTCCAAACATAGGCGTCAAGGAATTAGAGTCTGTATTGTCTGATTTATTTCCTGATAACAGAGTGACTCTATTAGATGATTTTCCTGGATTATACTATGTAGCTTCTCTTAAATCACTTGTTGAGCAAAAGATGTTCTGGTTTTTTGTGTTGGGCATTATATGCCTTGCGATTTTTATCCTCACTATCGGCGCGGCCCTGGTTATTGCGAGAAAGGTGAGCAGGCCCCTTGCCGGTATTGCAAATCAGGCGACTATGATAGCTAATGAGCCTTCAAATGTTTTACTCAGTCACAAGGGAGTTAAGTATCATGAATTCTATATGCTTATTCAGTCATTTAATGGACTTCTTCGTGCCCTGTCTCAAGCTAAGGAAAAGCGCCTGGAACAGTTGATGAAATACCGAAACATCCTTGAAAGCATGATGGAGGGCTACTATGAGGTTGACCTTAACGGAAATTTCAACTTCTTCAATGATTCAACGTTAAAAATACTTGAACGCCCCAAAGATAAATTAATTGGCATGAATTACCAGGAATTGACGGACAAAGAGACTGCGAAAAAAGTGTACCAACAATTCAATAAGGTAATTAAAACAGGAACTAAGGAGAAAGGGTTTATTTGGGTTCTGATACGAAAAGATGGCTCAAAAAAATATGTAGAGATTTCCATATCACTAATGAATGATTTAGAGGGTCAGCCAATTGGGTTTAGAGGTGTTCTTCGGGATGTAAATGAACGCAAGAATGCAGAGAAAGAAAGGAGGAAACTCGAATCCAAACTCCAACGATCTCAAAAAATGGAAGCAATTGGCACTTTAGCAGGTGGTGTGGCACATGATCTCAACAATGTATTATCCGGTATTGTAGCTTATCCAGAGCTGTTATTGATGGACATGGCTGAAGATAACCCCCACAGAAAATATATCTTAAAAATCCAGAATTCAGGAGAAAAAGCCGCCGCCATTGTGCAGGATTTGCTGACTATGGCAAGAAGGGGGGTTGTTGTTAATGATGTGGTGAATTTAGATAATATTATTCGTGAATATTTGATGAGCCCTGAATATGAAAAGTTAAAATTACATCATCCGCACGTTCAAGTGGAAACCAATCTTGAGAGAGATCTGTTAAATATTTTAGGCTCTCCTGTCCATCTATCCAAGACCATAATGAATTTGGTCTCTAACGCAGCCGAGGCCATGCCTCATGGCGGAACTGTTTTTATCTCCGCAGAAAACATTTACATAGACAGACCTGTAAGAGGATACGACAATGTGGAAGAGGGCGACTATGTGACTGTTGTGGTCGCTGATACAGGCATGGGTATTCCCGAGAAGGATATAGAAATGATATTTGAGCCGTTTTACACAAAAAAAGTGATGGGAAAAAGCGGGACAGGATTAGGCATGGCTGTAGTGTGGGGAACGGTAAAAGACCATAAAGGATATATTGATGTTCAAAGCGCGGAAGGAAAAGGAACAACATTCACTCTTTATTTTCCAGTAACCAGAAAGGAAATAAGCGGGAAAGAAAAAGCCTTGCCAATGGAAGAATACACAGGAAAGGGAGAGTCAATTCTAATAGTGGATGATGTTGAAGATCAACGTGAAATTGCATCTCGAATATTAGACAAATTGGACTACTTTGTCACATCAGTATCAAGTGGTGAAGAAGCGGTTGATTACATGAAGGACAACTCAGCGGATCTATTGGTTCTGGATATGATAATGGACCCCGGAATTGATGGCCTTGAGACATATAAAAAAATCCTGGAATTACATCCTGGTCAGAAAGCAATAATCGCAAGTGGATTTTCTGAGACAGACCATGTCAAGGAGGCTCAACGATTGGGCGCCGGGAAATACATAAAAAAGCCTTATGCTCTGGAAAAAATAGGTCTTGCTGTTAAGGAAGAATTAGAGAAATAACAACTTTGCTGGCCATCATCGCCTTGAACTTTTTTTCGCGGACACGGACATCCTTTTGTATTTTCAGTTGCTATAGGGCACTTAACTTTTCAATTTATTTTTATCCAATCAGCGAATATTTTCTATCCTGTGCCAGCTTCTCATCTCGATTTGCTGACCGCTGGAACTGAAATTCTTACTTCAGAAATTTACAAACTCAAAAAAATAACTTGCCAACAACCTGATGTGGCGGGCAGTTAAATTTAAAACGGCTGACTGTTTGAGCATGTTAGTGAGCGTTAAGAAAGAACGACGACTGAATAAAATTTTCTATGAGTCAGATAATGTCGGCTTTAGCAAG
>JAYENE010000077.1:0-5117 GCA_034721935.1 Thermodesulfobacteriota bacterium | reverse complement strand
GTTAATGGCCGACGCGCCCACCATACATGCAGATAATATAATGGAGGTAATGCTGAGCTGGCGCCTCGCTCCCTTTGTGTTTCAGCTCCAACCTGGTGGCAGGGGAATCCCGCCTCTATGAGTCTCATATCATTTTGAAAGGAATTGTTCATATTCTCCCTTTTGTCTCGCAGCTCAATATTTTTGTCTGAAATCCTCCAGCATCTTCTCAACATTTGGATCTTTTGGATGACCTGACAGCATTGTCTTCATGCCGGCCATTGCCCATCGGTTAGCAGCATCACTAAAATTTGAAATCCTTGAATACCAGTAACTGGCTTCTTCCATAGTGAATCGGTCTATTCTCCTGGCAATCAATTCCACACGATCCATCTCTTTTAGACGTTCCTGCAGTTTGAAAATCAGCGCCAGTTTATAACCTGCTTCTGAATCCAAAGGGAGATTACCTCGAAATGTAATTCTTTTCTTATTGATATATTGCTGAAGTTCCAACGGGATATCAGCATGATTGTTAATTCTGGCAAGTATTATACGAATGATCGGCAAACATCTGCGTTGAGACGGGCCATAAAGTATCCCGCATTCTTTCAGAATCGACCTGATCGCTTTTAAATCCCTGGTATCGGTTCGCTGATCAGGCATGATTCTTTCTTTAACTATAAAAACAGGAGACTCCTTATCCTTGTGATCAGTGATCCTTAGTATCCACGGCGCTTTTGACAACTCGGATTTCACTTTTTGTGCGTAGTGCAAACCAATATTTTTTATCTTTTTATTTTTGGTCAACATATATTTTTCAATCTATCTCTTAATTGCTTTGCGAATTTCTTTGATAAACGGACAATTATCCTGTGGTTTGTCTATATCAAGCTCAATTATCGTATCATCTCCCATCTTAACAAGGCTGGCCAGCACTTCAAACAGTTCACTTAAGTCTTTGACAGATTCCGGAGGTATATCTGCTAAATCAATTCTTATTTTTCCACCTTTTGGCAGAATTAGTTCATGCATGCTCATCATATCTATGGTAGTGCTTGCACCGCGTTGATATATTGAACCGATTCGTTTCAGCATCTGAAATAAGATTTTTGTATCGTCAGCGCTGCCAAGGTGTATTTCGTTGTCAGTCTTTTTTATCCATCCTTTTTCTGAAGCCTTTGCTTTGGTAATGATGACATCTTCAGGTTCAGGCTGGTAAAACATGGCGCCTGTTCCTGAAATAAGTTCAGGTTTTTCTTGCTGTTCAAGTTCTCCCTTGCAGGCCATTAAACGATCATCCTGAACAATACCCGCAACTGCGTCATTTATCGCTTTATCAGGAACATCACCATATTGCTGTTTAAAAGTATCAACAAGTTCTGAAATTTTGACCTGTTCTTTTTCTACTGCGATTTGTTTAACATAATCCTTAATCTTATTTTGATCTATTTTGTCTTCTTCTGACCATCCCCGTTGTCTCGCCCCTTCCGGTGTTAAGATAGAATATGCATCTGTTAAATCAACGTTAAACGGTAATTCCTTAACTTCCCGACTGTAGAACTCATCAGGTTTGACACTTTCGTCTGTTCCCATCCGGAAAACACACCATACCCCCTTGGAAACTCCAGCGCGTATCAACTGATCAAGCACAGCAGGAGACTCAAGAACAGGCCATTTTCGTATTCTGGAAAAATTTTCTCTTAGTTTTGTTACAGACACAACATCCTGCCGTGATAGAAATAATATTTTAAGGTTTAACAGGTCAGCTTGTGTTGTATGATCCGAGGTTACAAGTTCTCCTTCATCAAGAAGTGTTTTACGAATCTGTTCTAAAATTGACTGGCCCCCTTCAGCACCGCTTGTCTTGATTTCTTTGCCTATTACTTGTCCGCTTGCCGAAGGGAACCACAAGCTATGGTAACTTGCAGACACAGAAGTGATTAGCGCATTCTCTCTTTCGCTGAATCGTTTTTTAAAATTATCTTCATTTAATTTATTCGGATTGATACCATGATTTTGTGGATTTTGATTCAATCTGCGCATAGCCAATACAGTGCTGGCCAAGTCTCTCAGCCTTTTAAAAGATTTTAAAGACGCGGAATCCGCTTTTCCAAAAATAGTTGTTTGAGACTGTTTATCAGTTTTAACTGCAACTGTATCAGGGATAAGCATAAAGACTAAATTTTGTTCTATTCTTGGAATATTAATGCCTGCAAATGTGATACATTCTTCAACATCAATTGATTTTGCCCCAAGCGCTATCAACGTCAAAACAGGTTTCCCCTTGTTATCCGGAATATGTTCGGGCGCTGTCACATCATGCACAACCTGGAAAGTTTTGATATCTGGCCTGATAATTTTTCTCGCTGTTGAATCTAAAAAGTCATCAACCTCCTCATTGCCAAGTGTTCTTCTTATTTTAGCCAATGCAATATTTACTGAAGGTTCAAGACTTGCGTAATAACGTCCCTGGTTAAATCTTAAATAGAAAGCGCTATTGCCGATCTCTTTTAATGCTTCATTCACTTGAGGTGGTGTCAACCCGGGGAAAGCCACATTAAACAGCGCATCCTGTTCAGTTAGTCCAAAAAGATTTGAGGAAAGACCTGAATCCCTGCCCACCAGACTGTGTAAAAAAATTGTTTTCCAGGTATATTCGTACATTGGCCATTGTTCCGGATGCGGATTTTTTTGATCTGCAATTTCAGCATTGCTGCGTCCACCATCAATTTGATCTGTATCAGCTCCGCCAATATCAGCATTCAAAACAGGTAAAAGATCGCCGCTTCCTGTACGACCGATAATTTCATTGACGGTTCGCGCATCTCTAAAATCTATATGGCAAGCGTGGATCATGGGAATGTTCACTTGTTTTTTCCACAGGTTTCTAACGGCCAAAGCCAATACTCTCAATACGCCTCTGGTTCCCTGAAAGTTTTCCGATACAGCCAGCTTATGATTTAAAAAATTAATCAAGGTCGGATGAAATGGGTATAGGGATATCATTCTATCTTTGTAATCTGTACGCGTGGCCTCATCAGGTAAAAGAGAGGTGTTTTTCCGGTATAGATTTTCGTATGCCTTAGCTGTTTCCTGAGCCGCATTTGTATCAATTTTTGCAAACAGTCTCTTTGCAAGTACTCGCGATATTTCTGCTGCCTGGACAGGCACAACTGCGGCAGCATCTCTAAAAACAACACTGGTCACACTACCAATAGCCTGTTGGCCGATTCCAAGGGCTGCATCTTTGGTCACATCTTTTCCAACTACTTCGCCAAGGAGTCTCGCCAACTGTTCAGTCTGGTTTGCAAAAGCATCTGTGGCGCTTGCTAATGTTAATAAAATAGCTATATTGGGGTTAGTTCTTGCATAGCCATGAAGCCCCATAAGAAATGCAGCAAGTTGATCAGCGCCATCAGGATGCGCAGCAGCGAGCCTCGCGGTGTACTGAGCCAGCTCATCTAACATCAGCAGGACTTTTCTGTTTCCAAAAACCTTATCAAAATAGTTTTTGCCCGGAGACGCATACGATGATGCTTCTTCCTTTATTTCCATATATAGAGATTCACCGCCGATCCGGAATGCAATCTCACCCCATAAAGTATATGGAACAAGGGCAGATCCTTTTGGTTTATGCACAGGCAGTTCATCTCCGGCAATTCCAACAACAGCAACAGAGCCGGGTTCCGGAAGATATTCATCTGATATCAGATCAGAGGTAAAAGAGGATATTTCAGTTCCTTTGAAGCCAATGTGGGCACAAGCAATCAGAGTATGCGTTTTACCCCCTCCAAAAGCTGTTTCAAGCCTGTGAATGGCAGGAACAGTGTTGTCGCCTGCCAGACGGGCAAAAACCTCAAAGATTACCATCTTTAACCCATCTGTGGGCCAGGTTGTTTCCTGAAAAAATTGTTGCGCATCTGTATACATCGGATGCATTTCAGAGCTATGACCATTGTAATAACGCAGAACCTCGCTTATTGAGGCTGTAAATATTTCCGGATTAAATGTTCCCCTTAAAATGTCCTGTCGCGGTTCACATGTTTTCATAATTGTTTTAATAGCCATGCTGCCCCCAAAAGTATATTTTTTTAAATTGTATAGCGCCGTTCTTTATGATTTTTTATTAATCCTTTAAAATCTTTTACTTTTATTACAATCCTTTCCAAACATCAAGGTTATTTCAATTCTAAAAAAGCGACGATGGATAGGCATTTATTTCTTTTGTTTTATCTTGATTTTAAAATAATTTGAAGAGCGGGGCAGCCACGGCTTGGAGTAGTTCGACGTTCGACGTTCGACGTTCATTTTTTAGGTTTTAATATTATGCCTGTAAATACTTTCCACCATACCCTCTTGGTGTAACCATAAAATCCAGGTAAGTAAACGATGTGCTGTTTCCGATAAAGATTATTGTCTGCATGTTTACGTCTGCTTTGTGAAGATCTTCAAGGGGAATAATCGTCACCTTTTCATCTTTTCTCATGGCGCTTACAACAATTCCGGCAGGGGTCTTTTTATCCCTGTATTTTAATATAATCTTCTGTGCTGTTTCGAGCTGCCGGTTTCTTCTTTTACTCTTAGGGTTATACAAAACAATTACAAAATCCGCACTTGCAGCAGCTTCTATACGTTTTTCAATAAGTTCCCACGGGGTCAAAAGATCACTTAAGCTTATTGATGCAAAATCATGACTTAATGGCGCTCCAAGAAGGGATGCACCGGCGCAGAGCGCGGGTATTCCAGGAACAACTTCAACTGTTAATGCAAACTTTTCATTTAATGCCGTTTCACTTGTAGGAGAAATTACCCTGATATTCTCCTTTTTGCATATCTCAAAAACAAGCCCGGCCATGGCATAAATCCCTGGATCACCGCTCGAAACAATTGCACACGATCTTCCTGTAAGCGCGACATCAATGGCGGCTTTCACACGTTTAACCTCTTTGGTCATTTCAGTGCTGACTATATTCTTATCTTTAATAAAAGGGCGGATCAGCTCTATATAGGTGGTATATCCTGCAACAGTATCCACTGATTCAAGAACATCCGTTGCCCGTTTGGACAAATGATCATAACTTCCCGGACCTATTCCTACGATATAAAGGGTATTCTGGCGAT
This sequence comes from Thermodesulfobacteriota bacterium, assembly GCA_034721935.1. Taxonomy (GTDB): domain Bacteria; phylum Desulfobacterota; class Desulfobacteria; order Desulfobacterales; family ETH-SRB1; genus Desulfaltia. Next base: position 17 of record JAYENE010000077.1, on the reverse strand, counting down.
GGCCACTGTGACATTTC
>JAYENE010000076.1:0-5118 GCA_034721935.1 Thermodesulfobacteriota bacterium | reverse complement strand
TCGGAATACACTTTCTTGATGAGTTCTGAAAGGGTCGGTGTGCCAATGAAGGCCTCATTATGAATCCTCTCCTTTTCCAACCTTTTTTCATCTACCTGTTTTCTATATTCTTCTTCGTCAAACGGGCCCCACTTCTTTTCCATTTCCCTTTTTACTTGCTCCCAGGGAATTCCCTTCTTGTTACCGGCCTCGATTTCCTTCAGCCTTTCATCAAGCACAGATCCTATGGGATCCTTTTTTCTGTCATATCCCGGTTCAGGAATGTTGCCATGGTCAAGGACAGGCTGACCGAATGCCTCTGCCATCATCACCCATGAATGCCTTAGCTCTTCTACATTCTCTCCAAAAGGCTCTACCGGCTCCTGGGTGATAGCCCCAACATATCCGTTCTCATCGTAGTATGCCTCATGTATGGCATAGGTGTAATCTACTCTTTCTTTCTTGTTTGCAGGATCAATATATGTATTCTTTTTCCGTACAACTCGATAGTTCCACATGCTTCACCTTGCAGTTAAACGAGATTAGAGTTGACGAACTCCCAATTGATAAGATTGTTAATGAAGGCATCAAGATAGTTGCCTCGCCCGTTTTGGTAGTCAAGATAATACGCATGCTCCCAGACGTCCACCGTCAATAAGGGCTTTACGCCATGAGCTATGGGTGTATCAGCATTTGAGGTTTTCATAATCTCCAGCTTGTTATTATTCAGCGCCAGCCATGCCCAGCCGCTGCCGAACTGAGTAAGACCGGCATTCTTCAACTGTTTAATGAAGTTGTCGTAGCCTTCGAAATCGGCATCGATCTTCTCTGCGATGTCACCTGTGGGTAATCCCCCGCCATTAGGCTTCATTGATTGCCAGTAAAATGTATGGTTCCAAACCTGAGATGCGTTGTTGAAGATTCCGGCTTTGTCAGCATCATTTGCTGTCTTTTTGATGATATCCTCTATCGTCTCACTGGTCAGATCAGTTCCCTCGATCAGCTTTTTCAGGTTGGTAACATAAGCGTTATGATGTTTTCCATGATGAAAAGCCAATGTCTTCGAGCTGATATGTGGCGCCAAAGCATCTTTTTCATAAGGAAGGTCGGGCAGGGTAATAGTCATATTTTTCTCCTTTTTTGCGAACTTTGGTTTTTTCGTGAGTTTGGACGCCCTTTACATTTCCACATTTACAGTTTTAGGCTTAAGGATCGATGAGATTATAGCCCTTTTGTTGTGCTATTGTCTCTCCTCGCTTTACCGACTGACTCACCCCTATTCACTATCCGGCTACGGTCCGATAAGCTTTGTGAAACGCCCAGTGCGGACCCGCATGCTGGGTGTTGTCGGGGCTGAGGGAGAAAAACCCTCAGCTACCGATTAGATGATTATACTTTGGCATTACTAAGTCCCTTTAAAGCCATGAGTATCAACACTACACCGGCCATTACAAATGGAATACTCAATACCTGACCTGTACTCATCCAAAAGCCTGATGAATAGGCCTCCTGTTTAGTTTTTACGAATTCTATAAAAAACCGTGATGTAAACACGGAAACCAAGAACACTCCGAATATTACTCCATTATAAAGCCTTCTCTCACTCGTTTTATAAATGAACATTAGTAGAAAGAATATCAATGCATATGATAAAGCCTCATATACCTGAGCAGGATGTCTTGGTACTAAATCAACTCTTTCAAATATTACCGCCCACGGAACTGACACAGGAATGCCAATTATTTCAGAGTTGAACAGATTTCCAATGCGGATGAAGAATGCTGCCAAGGCTGTTGGTATTGCAATCCGATCTAAGAGCCATAAATATGATTCTTGTGTTTTTCGCTTGTAAAGGTAGAGACCTACCAATACTCCGATACCGCCACCATGGCTTGCTAACCCACCCTCCCAAACAGCAAGTATTTTTATAGGATTGCTCAAATAATAAGTTGGATCATATAAAAGACAGTGCCCAAGCCTTGCTCCAATTATTGTTCCACCTATCAAATAAAATAATAATTGATCTATATTTTTAATATTTTTTTCTTCACGAATATATATCCATTTCATAATTTGATAACCCAATATAAAGGCAGTGGCAAACATTATTCCATACCACCGAACCTGTATATTTCCAATAACTATAAGATTTGGGTCAATATCCCAGGTCAAGTATTCCATTCTTTCTACTACCACCAATTTTTATTTTTTGTGCTCATCTAACATCCACCACCACCAGTGGGCAGGGTAAACGGGCATTAGTAAATGGCAATTAAACACCTAACTTTGTTAAAGCTTTAAACGTCACGACCCTGCCCATCTGAGTGCATGGTGTTGTTCGGCATATTTCATGTCCAAAGATATGGACGTATTTCAATAAGACGATGGAGATTTTGTTGATCCTGCTCATGCCACTCCTTCTTCTGTTGCCGGTGTTTCTCTAATGCTTTGTAATACGCAGCATAGTTCTTCTTATCTGGCTCTACCATTTTTTTATGGTCTGTTCCGGGAATATCTTCAAATTTTATTGGTGGCACCTTCAAACGTTTATCATCCAAAGGACTTTTTCGAGCAGGACGCTTTGTTCTCCACCATTTATATAATTCACGAATCTCTTTCCAAGCCCGCTTATATGTGTCATCTGCATTCCAATCCACAATTTCGTCCGGTTTTTCCTGCTCTACAAAATCTACTAAGATTTGAAATACAGCATGTAGCATGATCTCATCTCGATCTTGCCACCCTTTTTCTAATGTATGGATCTTGAGATATTTCATATTGTGCCGAACCATTAAATCTTAAGAAATAAATCAGTAATATTTGATATTAGTAGTTTATTTCTTGATGTTAATTGTGATGCTATATATCGCATTGTTTTTAATAAGAAAGCAAGAATTATGTCATCCCAAAAACCTCAAAATCGGAGCCGAAAAATGATATGCCAGACAATGATGCAAAAAATTAATGACATTTATTGCCAGAACTTATTGAGAAGTTACAATGCTTCCGAAGAATTCTGCGTAAGGGGGTTTTCTCAATATGTGCTTGTAGCAGATTAAATACTTAATTTAGAATTTAAGTCAGGGGTGAGTTATCGGCTCGGGCATCTGTATCAAAAATTACCGAAGTCATTTCAGCATCTGATCGGTTTCGGCAAATACATCCTCTGCTGCAACACCCTGTCGCTTGCCTTCCTTATACTCCTGATAGCGGTGCTCAGCCTCTGCTATCCACGCAGTATCCACATCACTTAGGACATCTCCGTCAAGAGAACTCAGTAAGCGGTCAGCCAAAAACGCACGTTCTTGTCGAGAGAGACTGAGGGCCTTATGTTCTAATTTTTCTAACAAGGCAGACATATAATACCTCCCAGAGTAAATTATCTATATAACCAACAATAGTATTTCTTTCGCTTTCCAATAATTGATTCTTATGGCGAACTATCAAATATTAAGAAATAAGTCGGTAATATTAGCAGATTATTTCTTGATTTTAATTGTATGCTATATATCCATTGTTTTTAATGAAAAAGCAAGAATTATGTCATCACCAAAAAACCCCATATCTCTGCTTGAGAATAGTGTAACATCTCAATAAATTTGGGCAATTTCCGGAAACTGTGATTTTTCGTCATTGCGATTCGCTCGCAATGACTGATGCCCGATGATACCAGAACTTATTGAGAAGTTACAATGCTTCCGAAAAATTTTGCGTAAGGGGTTTGATGGTTGCGGACAGGCTCCTATGCTTTATCCGGAATCTGCATCATAATCCGTTGGTCTTCCAGCTTGACAGGGTAGGTGCGAATTGGCCTTGGCGATTTGAGCATTTTCCCCAGGGTTGTGAAAAGCCCTGTTCCCTTTAGCCATTGGACTACGTTTCCATCAGTAACATCAAATTGAGAGCCGTGTCGCGGGCAGGTCACCACGGCGCCATCAAGCCGGCCACGTGACAGCTTTCCTCCCATGTGTGGGCAGCGGTTGTCGGAAGCGTAGTAATTGTCGCCAACCCTGACCAGAAGTATTTCTTGTCCTTTGATTAGGACTTCTTTCATGGCTCCTTTGGCAAGCTCACCGGTCTTGCCGACTTCGATCCAACTACTCATTTACTTCACCTTCAGCGTTGATACCAAGCTGTTTGCGGTCTGATTGCTCCAGTTGTTATGCTATTCATGAGCTTTGCAATAGAAAATCAAGTGGCGTTAAGGGATTGTATGCGCTCAAGCTCATTCTTATAAGCTGTTTGCACATTCCACAGATCTACGGCGCGCTGGGCATTTAGCCAGAACTCTGGTGTGTTTCCGAATAATCGAGACAGTCGCAATGCCATAGCCGGAGTAATTGTGCGACGTTCACGCAAAAGTTCGTTTACGGTTTGGCGCGATACCCTCAATCGCTCGGCAAGCCTTTTTGTAGTCAGCCCGTAATCGGGCATAAAATCCTCGCGTAGCATCTCTCCCGGATGGGTGGGCTGTATTTTGCGTGTTTTAGTATTTATGATACTCATGCTTACCTCTCAATGATAATTTGTGATTTCAACGTCACGTATCACGTGACACTTGTCAAGAATGAAGACGCGCCTGAATTGGTTATTTATTTGCTGCCAGATAAATATAAACCCAAGAATTACAAAGGCGACAAAAGCGAAGTGCATCAACAAGATTACATCTGCTGCTAACAAGTATTTGCTGTAGGCCGGATTCATATTGCTCCTATTTTTTTTGGGACTTAAACGGACACTAATGACTTAGACCCTAAATGAGCGTAAACAAAACGGAAAGAATATTTTAAGTGTTTAATTTGTCAATCATTTTGTAAGTTCAAATGCATTTTCATAACGCTTCTATAAATGAGATATAAAATGTTCATAAAATTCCATTTTGTTTACCCTTCGGGAAAGCCGATGACACCCCATCTCCTTCGTTGTCAAGGGTTCGCAGTAGCTTACTACGGCTTCACCCTTGACGCCTTGGATCTGGGGCATCCTCGACTTTCGCTCAATTAGGGTTAGGGTAAGGAGCTACTATTTTTAAGGCCTTGGGAAGAAGTCTTATAAAAAATTGATTATTATAATAAGATTCTCCGTCGATATGGCACGGAACCGGATTGTCTGATTTTATGGTAACTTTTTTGGACTTAT
>JAYENE010000075.1:0-5131 GCA_034721935.1 Thermodesulfobacteriota bacterium | reverse complement strand
ATTATGACTTTTGAATATTTCATAGGCAACCGCTATCTGAGGGTAAAACAAACCTTTATTTCATTAATTACAATTCTTTCCATAGCAGGCATTGCTATAGGTGTCATGGCCCTTATTATAGTAATTGCCGTTATGTCCGGCGCCGAGTCTGAATTCAGATCCCGTATCCTTGGCGTTGAATCGCACGTTATGATAATGCGTTATGGCAGCCCATTTACAGATTATCGCGGGATAATTAAAGATATTGAAAAAATTGATGGAGTGAAAACAGCATCCCCTTATGTTTTCAGCCAGATTATGCTTCGTTCATCATCCAGGGTATCAGGGGCTGTTTTAAGGGGGATAGATCCTGGATCTGCCGGCCAGGCAATAAAAAGTCTTGACAAAACTTTTCTGGAACAAAGATTAACAAAAAATCAGAATGCAGGCGCATCTGCTTTTGTGCCGGGAATCATTTTAGGCCAGGAACTCGCCCGGAATTTAGGTGTAATAGAAAATGATATTATTTATCTGATTTCACCGCGGGGAATGATTTCTCCTATTGGGCATATACCTGCAATGAAACGATTCAGGGTAACAGGTCTTTTCGAATCCGGGATGTATGAATATGATACATCTCTTGCCTATGTACACCTGAAACATGCACAGTCTATCCTGCATATTGGAGACTCAGTAACCAATATCGGTGTTCGTGTAAAGGATATTTACAAAGCTAATAATATAGCGGAAAATATTGCGGCAAATCTTAACGAGAAATATAAAACCGGGTCATATTGGGCCAGAGACTGGATGCAGATGAATCGCAACCTTTTTTCCGCGCTTAAACTTGAAAAAAAGGCCATGTTTATTATTTTGACTCTTATAGTTCTTGTCGCGGCCTTTAACATTGCAAGCTCACTTATTATGATGGTTATGGGCAAAACAAAAGATATTGCCATTTTAAAGGCCATGGGCGCAACTGATAAAAGCATTAGAAGGATTTTTGTATTCAAAGGGATGATTGTTGGTTTAACAGGCACAATTTTAGGGATGTGTCTGGGACTAACAGGATGTATATTGCTTAAACATTATAAATTCATCAAGCTTCCCGGCGATGTATACTATTTTACTACTCTGCCTGTGAAACTTGAGGCATTAGATGTTTTTGTTATTGTCTCTGCTACCATGATAATCTGTTATCTGGCAACACTCTATCCGGCCCGCCAGGCCTCAAAGCTTAATCCTGTTGAGGCAATTCGTTATGGTTGAGAATCAAACAAACAGGCGCTCTCATTTAATAAGTGTTAGAGACTTAAGCAAGAGTTTCAGCCACAATGGCATAAGAATCGAAATATTAAAATCCATTAATTTTGATTTAGATGCAGGAGAAACAATATCCATTGTCGGAGCCTCTGGTATCGGCAAATCCACACTTCTCCATATACTTGGCACTCTCGACCGGGCGAACAGCGGAACATTCCTTTTTCAAGACAAAGATGTCTTGCTTTTTGATGATGAAAAGCTTGCAAGGTTTAGAAATGAATCTATTGGTTTTGTTTTTCAGTTTCATCACCTGCTTCCTGAATTCAGCGCTGTAGAAAACACGATGATGCCGGCTCTTATAAAAGGAGTAAGCAAGAAAGAAGCAAGAGAAGCTGCAGAGACAATTCTTATCAGGGTAGGGCTTAAAGACAGATTGACATACAGGGTAAATAAACTTTCAGGCGGAGAGCAGCAACGGGTCGCCCTGGCAAGGGCTGTAGTTCTGAAGCCGGTTATTCTTTTAGCAGATGAACCTACAGGCAATCTTGATGAAAAAAACAAAAACCATATTCACGATCTGCTTTTGGAATTAAATCAGGAATTAGACATGGCGCTAATTGTAGTTACACACAATATGGACCTTGCGTCATATATGTCACGCAGCGTAACGATTGTCGACGGGCAATTGGTAAAAACGTAGGTAAGCGTTCACAGGTTCAAAGGTTCAAGGTTTAAAGGTTCGGGATAAAGCTATTAGCCATTAGCTGTTAGCTTTTAGTACGCCAGATGAACCCTGAACCTGTGAACGGTTACAACTTAATTAAGGTGTTTTAATATGTATAAACTTTTAAGCCTGCTGATAATTGCAACGATTTTTCTTTTGCCTAATGCCGCATATTCTCAAAGGTCGGTGAGTATTGTCATACTGCCTTTTAAAATATATTCGCAGGAAGATCTTTCATATCTTAAAACCGAAATTCCTGATGTAATCAAAAAACAGCTTAAACAGGACGGAGCCGATGTAACAGCCCTGGAATCTATTTTTGGTTTGCCCGACTATTTTGGTGAAGAAACCGCCGCAGGCATAGATGCAATTAGAAATCTCGGCGTAAAAAATGGCGCCGACTATGTTGTTTGGGGAAGCTTTACACGGATAGGGGAAAAATTCAGCCTTGATGCAAAGATGGTTGAATCTTTTGGGCAAATGCCTCCGAAGGTTTTCTATGTTGAAGGAAAAGGGATAGAAAATCTCTTTGGATCTGTTGAGGAGCTTGCCGGCGACCTTGGCATAAAGCTTTTTAAAAGAGAGAAGATAGCGGAAATACTTGTGGCCGGCAATAAGCGTATAGAGGCGGATGCGATTAAAAAAATCATAGAAACTTCGCCTGAAGATATCTATCTTGCAAAAAATCTTGCCAAAGATCTTAAATCGATATTTTCAATGGGATATTTCGATGATGTAAGAATTGAGGCAGACCATGGGCCAAAAGGAAAGATAATTACCTTCAGGGTAAAAGAAAAACCGACCATCAGGGTAATTCGGATAAAAGGCAATAAAGTGTTTGACGACGAAGATATAATGGAAAATTTAAATATCAAGACAGGCTCGATTCTGAATATATTCAAAGTGCGCAGTAATATTGAACGGATAGAGGAGTTATATAAAAATAAAAATTATCATAATGTAAAGGTGGCCTACAATATACATGAGCTTGAACACAATCAGGCTGATCTTGAATTTGTTGTCAAAGAGGGTAAAAAGGTCAGGATAAAAAGGATAATATTTGAAGGAAATAAAAAATATTCCAGCAAAAAGCTGAAAAAAATGATGAAGTCGTCTGAAAAAGGTTTCTTCTCATGGCTGACATCATCAGGAGAGCTTAACAAGGAAGACCTGAATCAGGATGTTGTCATGCTTTCCGCGTTTTATCATAATAATGGTTATATTCAAGCCAGGGTCGGGGAACCGCATATTGAATACAAAGATGATTGGATTGATATTACAATAAAAATTTTTGAAGGATCGCAGTTTATGGTCGGAAATGTCGATATTGCGGGTGACATAATATTATCTAAAGAGGAATTGGAAAAAAATCTTAAAATTACCGGGGAAAATTTTTATAATCGTGAAGTCGTGAGAAACGACGTGCTTGTCCTTACCGATATTTATTCTGACGAAGGTTACGCATATGCTGAGATATTTCCCCGCATAGAGGAAAACCTGGAAAAATTACAGGTCAATATTACCTATACCATTGACAAGCGCAAACAGGTATATTTTGAAAAAATTATTATCAGCGGCAATACAAAAACCAGGGATAAGGTTATTCGCCGTCAGCTCAAGGTCTATGAACAGGAGCTTTACAGTGGCAAGAGATTAAAGCGAGGGGTGCGCAATCTGTATAGGCTTGATTATTTTGAAGACATAAAAATTAATACTTCAAAGGGAAGCTCCGACGACAGGATGGTTTTGAATGTGGATGTTACTGAAAAGCCAACCGGCATGCTCAGCTTTGGAGGCGGTTACAGTAATGTCGAAAATTTCTTTGTCATGGCAGCTATTGCCCAGAGGAACCTTTTTGGACGCGGGCAGGTTCTTCAGCTAAAGGCGCAGCTTGGAGGCAGGACAACAAGATATACCTTGAGTTTTACCGAGCCGTGGCTGTTTGATATTCCTCTGTCGGCAGGTGTCGATCTTTACAACTGGCAAATGGATTATGATACCTATGATAAGGATAGTAAAGGGATCGGCTTTAGATTCAGCTATCCGGTTTTTGATTTTACCCGGGTATATTTATCCTATGCCTTTGACGTAAGCAATATAAAAAACATAGATCAGGTATATGCTTCAAATCTTGTCAACGAGTCTGAAGGAGAAAATACAAAAAGCAGTATATCAACCGCCTTGAGATATGATTCAAGGGACAGGATTTTTAACCCCACAAAGGGATCGCAGCACAGTATAAGCGTGCAATATGCCGGTATTGGCGGGGAAATAGGTTTTACAAAATATCTGGCTGAAACAGGATGGTATTTCCCATTATTTAAGGAAACTGTTGGTTTTCTGCATGCCAGAACCGGATATGTTAACAGAAATTCCGGAAAAAAACTTTTTGATTACGACAAGTTTTACCTTGGAGGCATGAATTCGCTGCGCGGCTTTGACTGGCGCGATGTAAGCCCGACAGATGAAGATGGTAACAAGGTCGGAGGCAACAAGTTTGTCCAGTTTAATGCTGAATATATAATTCCTTTGCTCAAAAAAGCGGGCATTGTCGGCGTTGTCTTTTATGATACAGGAGATGTATACAGCAACAGCGAAAACATTAATCTGGGCGACATGCGTCAAAGCGCGGGATACGGCTTCAGGTGGTATTCTCCATTAGGTCCTATCCGGCTTGAGAATGGATATATTCTTGATCCAAAAGAAGGAGAAAACAGGGGCGGAAGATGGGAATTTACTATGGGCACGGCTTTTTAGATACAGAAGTCAGAAGTCAGAGGTCAGAGGTCAGAAGTCAGAAGTCAGAAGTCAGAAGTCAGGGATTTTGAACCGCAGAACCGCAGAACAAGGAACCGCAGAATGTTGAAGTGTTTGAATACTTCACATAATTTGAAATTCCTTGTTCGACATTCGATATTCAAATAGAAATCAGAAGTCAGAGGTCAGTGATCTGCGCTCTGTGGTGAAAAACCGACTTTTTTCTAAACGTGTTAAGTGTTAAGTGTTTGATAAAACAGATAATTATTTTAACCTAACACCTAACACCTAACACCTAACACCTGATGAATTCGACTTTTTACGAATTTATCAATTTTAAAGGGGGATGGAATGAAAATTAGGAAAATTGTTTTTATTGCAATAAGTTTTATATTTTTTTCTGCTGTT
>JAYENE010000074.1:0-5135 GCA_034721935.1 Thermodesulfobacteriota bacterium | reverse complement strand
CCATGTTGTGTGTGCTAATGTTTTTTCATTATCTTGCCAATGGAGCTTCTGCTACGCTTCAAATCACAGCCAGTGTTGACCAATCAGGCGCTATGACCAACACTGCCGCCAGGATTGCCTCAAGTCCAACAGATATGAATGCAGGGAATGATTCAGATGATGCAATTTTAGACGGCCAGGCAGCGGATATTTCTGTGGACAAGGCAGTAAACAACGCCTTGGCTTCTGTAGGTGAGTCTGTTGTCTTTACGGTAACGGTCACAAACCTTGGTCCCAATGCTGGCAACGGAGTTCAGGTGACCGACCAGTTACCTGCGGGATTGAGCTATCAATCAGACGTGGCGTCCCAGGGAAGTTATGATTCAGGAAGTGGGCTATGGAACATTGGAGTCCTCACCAAGGATGCTTCAGTTACCCTTGAAATTACAGCCACAGTGGATCAGACCGGAGAGATAACCAACACGGTAACCAGGACAGCCTCAAGTCCGATAGATATAAATAGTGGGAATGATTCAGATGATGCGACTGTTACAGGCCAGGGAGCAGATATTTCTGTGGGCAAGTCGGTGGACAAGCTTAATCCGAGTGTTGATGATAATGTAATATTTACCATTTCTGTTACAAACCTTGGCCCCAATGCTGCGACCGGTGTACAGGTGACCGATCAGCTTCCTGCTGGATTGACCTATGTGAATGATGATTCAGGGGGCTCATACAATCCCCTGTCAGGAGTGTGGACTATCGGGAACATCGCGAACGGAGATTCTGCGGCTCTTACTATGACTGCGCGAGTTGATCAAACAGGCAATATGACCAACAACGCATCGACGACATCATCAAATCCTCCAGATCCGAATCCAAATAATAATATTGGGAGTGTAACCATTACCGGTCAGTTTGTAGACAGCGACGGCGATGGCATGACTGACGTATGGGAGCTTGCGCACGGATTGGATCCTTTGGTAGATGATTCTGGTCTTGACCCCGATGAGGATGGACTAACGAATTTGCAGGAATATCAAAACAAAACCAATCCCAACAGCTCCGATACAGACCTTGATGGCATGGATGATAAATGGGAGGTTGAGTACGGGCTTGATCCATTAGTCGATGAGGCGGAGGCGGATCTTGATGGTGACGGATACACTAACCTGAGAGAGTATCTCTGCGGGACGGATCCGAATGATCCTGATTCAAAACCGCAGCCTCCAATAGCTGACGCAGGTCCTGATCAGACACTAAATCAGGGTGTTACCGTTACACTGAGTGGTACTAATTCAACTGATCTGGATGGCATGATTAGCAATTACTTCTGGGAACAAACGGCCGGGACCCAGGTAACTCTGTCTGATGCCTCTACCGCTCAACTCACTTTTACATCCCATAATGTAGATGCGGGAGGAGAAGCCCTTGTCTTCCAAATGACGGCTACGGACAACTGCGGACTCCACTATAGCAATACCTGCATTGTAAATGTGACCTGGTCCAATATACCACCGACCGCCGATGCGGGTCCTGATCAAACCGTGGATCAGTGTGTTGAAGTCACGCTGGATGGATCGAATTCTTCCGATCCTGATAATGGGATCGCAACTTATCTCTGGACTCAGACAGGCGGACCTGCTGTGGACTTGTCTGATCCAGCAGCGGTTCAACCTACTTTAATGACACCGAATGTGGAACAAGACGGGAAATCACTGACTTTCCAATTAACCGTTACCGACAATGGTGGACTGCAATACACTGATACATGTATTGTCAACATCACCTGGTCCAATAACCCGCCGACCGCCAATGCGGGTCCTGATCACCTAACGGTTACCGAGGGAGATACGGTTACGTTGGATGGTTCCAATTCCTCTGATCCTGATGATGGGATTGCAACTTATCTCTGGAACCAGATAGCTGGACCTCCGGTAACCCTGTCAGATACTACTGCAGTTCGACCCACCTTTGTTACTCCTCCGGTTGATGCGGGTGGAACCGTGCTGGCTTTTTTACTCATGACTGTTGACAATGGAGGTCTTCAGGCTACAGATGAGGTTACAGCAACAGTAAATGACAACGGCATAACAGATTTCCCAGAGGATGCGATTACAATCAATGCCTCTACAGGGAAAAACGTGGGTATTAGCTTAGAAAGCGGTGCAAATTTAACGAGTTTACTTGCTGTTAATCCTGCAGATATCACCGAAACCACAAACAGACCAGAAGACTTGATTTATGGTCTAATTGATATTCAAATCAAGGTTACTATGCCTGGTGATACAGCTACGGTTACAATTCATCTGCCGACCCCTGCGCCGGATGGGTATAAATGGTACAAATATGGGCCAAATAATGGCTGGGACGATTATACCGACAATGTCGTATTTAATGTTGATAGGGATCAAGTAACACTTACGCTGATTGATGGCGGGATAGGAGATGATGATGGTAACGCAAATGGTGTAATAGTAGATCCTTTGGGTCTCGGTACTGCCCCTGCCGGCGGCGGGAGCGGGGGAGGTGGAGGCGGAGATTGCTTCATTGCTACCGCGGCCTTTGGCTCTTATATTGAACCCCATGTGAAGATATTGAGGGATTTCAGAGACGCTTATTTGCTGACCAATAGGATAGGGCAGTCTTTTGTCCGGTTCTACTACAAATACAGCCCGCCTTTGGCTGACTTTATTGCAGGTGATGAAAGCCGGAAAACAATCGTTCGATATGCGCTCTACCCTCTCGTCGGGTTGAGCTATGTTGCGCTGCACACAACCTTTGCACAGCAAGCGCTAATGATTATGTTTGCTTTGATAGCCGTGCTAAGTTTTGGGTCTATGGCGATAAAACGACGGCAGGAAAAAATAAATGCTACAAATATGAAACAAGACCTTTGAAAAATATTTAAATTAAGAGACCTTTGAAAAAATAATAAAGAAAAATATAGACGATGAAGTTACAGCGAAAGCGAGAAAAGGTTTAAAGAAAATATCACCATAATATTAATAGATGCTCTTTTAGTTTTATAAATAATCATTGGCGGTACAGATGGGCCAGTGAGCGAGGGTGCAGTGCTGGAAAAGTTTCGATAATTTAAATCCTGAATATCCTGTAAAACTTGCAGGGGCGAAGCTTCAGGCGAAGCCTTGTCCTGTCAGAAAAAATAATAGCGCGCTAAAATGTTACCCATTTTTTAGTTATTTCCAGGGGGTTAACGACAGAGACTCAGAATTGGCTGATAAAATGTGGAGATTTGAGATATATCACGAAAACGGTTGTCGCTGAACGAGCAGGAATTTGCAATGAGATATTGAAGATGTTAAATGAGTTAATCGGAAGCTTACAACGAAAAATAAGTTAATTCCATCTATTACCTTGTCCCTATGCCCTTCAGCGCATAGCGCTGTTGACCTGATGAATAAGGGATTGAGACGATAACAAAATGCTGGGATTGGGGGATGCTGGAATGCTGGAATTAGAATCTGAATCTGAGCCCTTGAAAAAAGAGAATCAGGCTATGTGCCGTCATACACCTTAAAAACATGAGTGGGCAATAAATTATTTTTTGCACGAATAGGCATTGGGAAGTGGATTGAAACCTGCCACATGTTGGCACGATCGAGGAAGAATTATATGCCATCATTAATGTTGGATCGACAAATGAATAAATTGGAAATGGAAAAAACGATTTTGGAAGAGTCAAAGGGACTATCTATTTATGCCTTAAGAGAAGTATTGGATTTTGTTCAGTTTATAAAATCAAAACGTATGGATGAGGGCAGAATGGAGTTAGTTGATAATGTGAAAAGGGAACTGAGTAAGTTAAACAAAGCGTCTCTTGAGCATTTGGAAGCCGAATTTAAGGACTATAAGGAGCTATATCCTTATGAGCAATAGTTATGTCGCAGATACAATGGCTTTGGTGTTGAGGCTTGAACGACGAAGGTTGCCTCAGGAAGTAAAGGCTGTTTTCGAAGAAGCAGAAAATGATAATGCCGGTATTTTTATCCCCGCAATGGTATTGGCTGAAATAGGCTATTTATCTGAACGAAGGCGAATTGAGACAAACCTGACTGAGGTAAAATCGTATTGTTCAGATCATAAACTGATCAAAGTTGAGCCAATAACTGAACTAATTATTGATCAGAGTTTTCAAATTGACGATATACCGGAATTGCACGACAGAATAATTGCGGGGACGGCATATTCGATGGAGTTGCAACTTCTTACAAACGATCCAATAATATCGGAATCAAAATATATTTCTGTTGTATGGTGAGAAAGGGTAGGGCAATCGGCAAGGGAAAAATCACCAAAAACAGGATGTGGATATAATTTAGATCGTTGTACTGAAATGAACTACCCCATAGCAAGTTGCTGAGATCGCGCATCTGATTTTCCCAATCTAAACAATGCAAGCTTCGGGGAGTTTAACCTAATAACTCACACCTGTCTGGGTGCGGATACTTGGCTGCGTGCAACGCACAGGCAGGCTCACAGGCAGAAAAATCTGTGTAGTCTGCGCCTGCCCCGTAGGTCCGGAAGATCGTACTGAGGTAATCTGTGGGTCAAAAAAGAGGGAAATTTCTCATAGGACATGAAAAGTTCTTTATCCCCAGCCAGAAGCCATATACCATTGTTGGAAATATTAGTAACTTTCACTTCTGAAATGTTTTTGCCAAGCGCTTGTGAGTTCATCATAATGATCCTCAATAATCATTTCAATAAAAATAACGTAAGCGTTCACGGAACGTTGAAATTAGAAATTGGAAATTTGGCCTTCATGCTTTTGTACTATTGATGAACGCATTCAATTCTCCCAAATTTCTACTTTCTAATTTCAAGTTTCAAGCCGTGAACGGCTACAAAATAACATTACCGCAAAGAAAAACGCAAGAATTATATCATCGTCTATTTCAAATGGCTTGACATAAAAGGCTTGAGTTCGTAAATATTGTCTTGTCCGGTTGAAGCGGAAGCGAAGATTTTGAGCAATTAGCTATTAGATGTTAGCGATTAGCTCTAACTTCTTATTCGCTTAAAAAAATGGCTAAAAGTTTAATTTTTCGTTCCCATGCTCCAGCGTGGGAATGCATACCATATGGGTTGCTACGCCGAAGCATGGGAACCATACAAAAGAAGATGAACATCGA
>JAYENE010000073.1:0-5148 GCA_034721935.1 Thermodesulfobacteriota bacterium | reverse complement strand
CGGAAGTGACAATTGGGGCTATGTAAAGATCAGTGCATCAGGGTCGGTGTTGGAAAACTGTCAATTTTTGCATGGCGGTGTTGCATATAAAAGACATTCTGACCAAAGAGAGAAATACTTGCTTTGGATCAGCACTGGTACCATTGATATCAGACGATGTATCTTTAAATATGCTTACGAAACCGGTATTTACTATTCGTCCAGTGCTGCTGATTCCAAAGTAATCATAAGTGCTAATGAGTTGGATTATTGTCCGACTGGAGTGACATACAATGGTAGCTTTTCCGTCAATTCCATCGGTAAGATTTCCGGAAACACATTTAACAATGGGAGTATAGGAATCGACGTCTTACGTGTTGGCACATCATTGGAGACTCACCGGAACAGGTTTGAAGGACTTTCCTCATATGGTATCAGAAATAATGATTCAAGCGGCACGGTACAGGCACAGGCAAACTGGTGGGGAGATACTACTGGGCCTAGAGGTGAGGGCGGTGGTGACGGCGCACCGGTTTCTACCTATGTTAATTTCTCTGATTGGCGGGCAAGTCCCGATCAGGGAAATTACGGTGTCTGGAATGTTATTGCACAACGTCGAAGTGGCACAATGCTGGTAGATGTCTATTATGATTTGATTGGCGATGCCGGGTCCACATATTGGGTTGACTTTCAGGTATCTGCTACCGGCGGCTCTCCATATGATATTATCTCCAGTAATTGGAGCCTTTCTGGCGCTGTGGGGGACGGCATTTCACCAGGAGATGGTTTGCATATCTTATGGGATGCTGCAGCAGACGGCGGTAGCGGATATACGGATCGAATGCGAGTCAGAATTACTGCTGATTTGGAATAAGGGCGGAATATTATGTCAACATTCTTTACAAATCGTTCAAGGCTGTTGGGCTGGTCCATAATGGTTTTTATTCTGTTGTCTGCTGCCCGTAGTTACGGCTGGCCGTGCAGCGGGGAGTCAAATCTATTTGATTTGAGTCCGTGCCATACAGATGCTTATTTTGCAGCCGAATCGAATATCTTTTCGCTAAATGGTGAAGAGCAGACTTACAGTCTCAATCTGTCTGCATCATATTCTATAGAACAGCAAGCTGCCCGCATATTGGTCTATGCCTATGACACAGTGAGTGGTTCCCTCGTATCCACGGGTCAAGGTAGTTATCGCATTTCCCAGGGCAATCAAGTGATTGTCAGTAAAAGTCTTTTTTATTCTGATAGCGCACGAGTTTGGGATTCAGGCAATGTTGCAATGGCAGGAGCAGGTGAATTTTTGGTCGGGGCCACTATCAATGGTCAGTCCGTTTACAAAACAGTATTCATCGGATCTCCATCCATAGTGCATCTTACTGGCACGGCAAGAGATGACGATGGAAATCCGATTGGCGGTGTTACTATTAAATTATACAATGCCAGTACTATTTTGGGCATCGCTGATATTTATAATCTTCCGCTTCCGCTGGCCATTGTGACGACCCTGGATAATGGTGAGTTTGATTTCGGCAGCCTTCCGAACGGCCAATATATTCTAATTCTTCAAACTGATGACGGAATTACGATTGGACAGGTTTTTTGGCTTCGCGATAGTGAAGAGACTCATCCAGAAATTATTGTAGAAAATCCGGGAAGAACCGAGCTGTTGGGTAGTCTTCTTGGATTACGGGAATCAATCCAGGAAAACGTTGTTAACAAGCAGACTGAATGGATGATGGATGTGGCCAAAACCGTTGATGGAGATCTCGATGCAAGTCCTGATCTGGTCGATTGGTGTTTATTAGCTGGAAACATTGTATCTGAAACAGCGGCAAGTTTTGGGATGGCTTGGATTGCAGGACTTTCACCGTCCCACTTTGGTGATATTGCAGGCCAAGTCACAGTGGATAGTTTGACAAATCAGGGATTAATATTAGCTGGCACTATAACCGCGGTAGAAAGTGCATCCCTTAATAATCAGGCTCTTGCAGCCAAAGGTGCATTGGCACAACCTTACTTTGCATACGGAGAAACTGCTATTGAAGAACTGACAGAAATAGACTCGGTCTTGAGTACAGATATCAAGCTATTGCTGGATCCGAAGCTACATACCCCAATCCTGGAAATGGCGTTTCGACGGGATGATCCAATGCATCGTCATTCGAAGGATTGGTTCAAGAATCTCGGGTCTTATAGTTTTGCCAATGATCGGCTGAATACTTATTATGCATCGGCGGTTAAAAACTTTCCAAACTTGCCAGAAAATTTCAGCATTAATAAAGCTGAAGCAATATTGACCGCCGCCGATAATCAATTAAAGGCCTTGGGATCCGGTACAGGCTTGATCTTTGTCAGCCCGAATCCCGAAGAGTACTCTTCAACCGATGCCACTTTTGAATCACTTGCTTTGAATCTTGCGGATTTTTATCAGAAATATCAGGTGGGGCGTAGCAAAAAAGAAATCGCCGATTGGATCAAAAAGGGAAGTAGCGTTGTTTCTATAGGAGGGCATACAGTTGCAGCCGCTTCGGCTGCTGGAGTTGTAAGCGCACCTGGTGCCGCGGTTGCCGAAACAGTTGCTTTGGCTGCAAGCGCAGTGAGTTTTGGGACAGGAGTTATTCAGGCTGGTATCAAGGCGGATATGGCGGGAACCTATGTAAACATGTCATCCAAATATTGCGCAAACTTGTTAACTGCTCCTCTTGTGTTAAAAAGAACAGAAGCTTTTGTGATTTCCGAGACCACAGACCCGTATTACCTCAATCCATCAAATTCCTTTGGAGGCGCTATTGAAAATGTGACATTAGGCAGTCTAAACATTGGGGGGCGGGAAGTTTTCTTTCCCATACAACTTACTCTCTTGCCGTTTTGTCCTCCTATTCAGCTGACGTCGACGAAACTTGCAACAGTCGACTTTGGCAATCCAGCGGGAGAGAATTCACCTGCTGTTTACCGGATCGAATCGAAAGTACTTGATTCCTCAGGTGCACATGATCATGTAGTTACTAATGGTGGTGAATTATACGCAGGGCAAACAACTCAAGTGCAGATACCGTTCCAAGGGCATTTGATGGCAAATCGCCTTCTGTCGGCCGGAACCCTTGAGGCAAGGTTGTGGGTAGGACCGTTTCAGTCCCCATCCGAACATTGCGTTATTACACGTGATTTCATTGTAATGCCGATCAACATTGGAGGGTTGCCCGGCCCTCTTGGAGAAGGGCAGGACATTGAGTTGGGGATGAAAAAGCCGCTTCATTTCGTCAGGACTAAAGAGCAATTTTTGTCCGGCGAGGATATTATTGGCATGGCTGACCGTGTTAGGGAAAGATACGAAGCTACACTTACGGTTGGCTCCAACGTGATAGAGAGGAATTATACATTCAGTAACGACATTTTTGAATCTGAATTTAGACTCTATCGACCGCTTGGCACAAAAGTGTCATTCTTTGTTGAAAAAGACGGTGGGTATATTGGTTGGGATCCTATCACAGAGACTGTTCATTATGGTTTCCCTGGCGATTATTCAGGTAAAGACGCGAATCCGGAAAGTTATGTCGTTCCAAATTGTGGAGGGGAGACCATAAATGTTCGAGTGGAGTTGGGCGACGTAATCACTGATCCTGTTAATTTGCTTCTGGAGGTTTGGGAAAGGCCAAAACGTGATGCCGTAATGGCAGTTTTGCCTGACAGCATCAGTATTGTTGCCGAAACTGGCGGCATTCAAACCGCTGAAATCGCTGTAGGAGAAAGTTCACATCAGAAACCATTGCAAGATATAACATTATCATTGTCAGAGCTCAAGAACGAGACGGGAAATTCTCTTCCTTGGAGTAGCGTAAAATCTTTCGATACAAATAATGTTATGGCAGGAGGCGTTCGTACTTATCATATTGAAATCAATACTAAAAATGCATTTGGCGGAACGTACACAGGAACTGTTAGTGTCGGTTCTTCAAATGCTGGTACCGTTGAAGTCCCTGTTGAGGTTACTGTGGAGATCACCGCAGTAGACGATGTTTATACTACCAGTAAACAGCAGACACTGAATGTGGCCGCGCCCGGCGTGCTAGCCAATGATGAGTCTACGAATGGAAGCACACTGTCGGCAATAAAAGTTAGTGACCCTGCCCATGGCACGCTGACGTTAAATGCCGACGGTTCATTCATCTACATTCCGGATGACAACTTCAATGGTGTAGATAGCTTTACTTACAAGGTTAATGATGGTATTGCCGACAGCAATGTTGCTACAGTAACCATTAATGTTTTGGGTGAAATAGTTCCTGGCGATATTGACGGTAGCGGAACCGTTGACCTACGCGATGCAATCCTGGCTTTAAAGGTATCAGTTGGAATTAGCGGGGGTGATGTATATCCTGACAGAGACATAAACGAAGATGGAAAAATCGGCAGGGAAGAAGTCATTTACATTCTTCAGAAGGTATCCGGACTGAGGCAATAAAATCTTAAGGCAAAATAATGACAGGATTGACCTTTTGTTTTACATTTCACCTCTTTCAGTTAATCAGTCATGTAATCAGGGCTACCAACGTAAGGCGGGACAGCATGCAAATTCAATCAGAGTAAGGGCGGGTTTGAAACCCGCCCTTACTGATTGATTGTAAAATTGCTATAAGGACCAAAATGGCGAAAAGAGTCCCGCTTTATGTTGGTAGCCTGTAATCAGTCATGAGCTGAACTTCGTCAATCTTTATGATGGTGGTGTGGTTTGAGGTTTTGCATAGCTTCATGGTTATTCCTCCAACAGCCATTTCCATACCGGCTTGACCCTGACTGTAATACCTTCTGCCTGAAAGTCTTTTTCCTGATTGTAGGTCAGTATTAAATTTTCCTTGATTTTAAAATATTTCGCGGCCGCAATAATTGCCTCCAGCTCCCTTTTTATGGTTTCTTCATGGCTGATATCCATACAAACCTGAACCGCCAGCGCGGGATGCCCTTTGCTGTCTACGGGAAGCGAAGGGGGACGTCCTTAAATAGTAAAATAACTTGACATCGACAGAACAGCGAGATTAGATACTCCCGGCCTCTTGCATCATATCATGATCAGAGGAATAGAGCGCCGTAAGATATTCAATGATGATAAAGATCGCGAAAATATCATCGAACGGCTATCTATTCTCCTGCCTGAAACCAGGACCCAAT
>JAYENE010000072.1:0-5161 GCA_034721935.1 Thermodesulfobacteriota bacterium | reverse complement strand
CTGCTCAAGCGTGTGCTTCGCGCTTACGCCCGAGCAGGTGGTGGTTGTGGCAAACAAGATGGCGTGGCACAGTTGTAAGCTGGCCAAATACTACATGGAAAAGCGCGGTATTCCCGAAAGCAACTTCATCAAACTCAAAGCGCCTGCCGGAGAACATTGCAGCAGGGATGACTATGACAAATGCATTACATCTCCTATACAGGCATTCCTGAAGAAACATGACCCCGAGGGACAGAAGTTCCGGTGCCTGGTACTTATGTATGGCATCCCCCTGCGTGTCGCTCCACCTGTGCTTACAGCACAGGAGCAAAAACGGTTGTCGAGCCTTCAAAAGCAACGAGATGCTATACGCATCCAGATCAATGCGGCAAAGCAAACAGGTGATGAAAAGATTGAGGATCTTCTTAGGCCGATAAAGGAAGCTGATGCACAGATTAAGAAACAGATCGACCGGCTGCAAAAAAGGTTGCAGGGAGCATCGGTCGATTCGGAACTGGCGCTAATCAGGGAGGAAAATTACCCGCTTGAAGGCTGGCTTCCCAATAAGTATTTCCTGGGATATCGCAACAAGAAAATCGAAAACATGCCCCAAAAAGTCATGCTCATAAGCCGTCTGGATGGGCCTTCGGAAAAAATTGTCCGGCGAATTATCGACGACAGTCTGCAAACCGAAAAAGAGGGGTTGCATGGCACTGCATATTTTGATGCCCGGTGGCCTGCTCCAGGGGATAAAGATGACAAAAAGGTGGGCGGCACTGCATTCTATGATCGGGCGATTCACAACTCAGCCCGTTTGATAGAAAAAAAGAAACGTATGCCGGTCGTGCTCGATTCACAAAAGACGTTGTTTCAGCCGGGTCAGTGTCCCAATGCGGCGCTTTACTGTGGGTGGTATAGTTATGGGAACTACGTGGATGCTTTCACCTGGGCCAGGGGCGCCGTGGGCTTCCATATTGCCAGCGCGGAATGTACGACGTTAAAAGGAGGAAGCAATGTCTGGTGCAAAGTAATGCTCGAAAAAGGGGTGGCAGCCACCATCGGCCCTGTGACAGAGCCGTATGTCCAGGCCTTTCCGATACCGGATCTGTTTTTCTCGCTTTTAATTGATGGTCGTCTGACCCTGGCAGAATGTTACGCCCTGTCAAACCCATACTGGTCGTGGCAAATGGTATTAATAGGCGACCCCCTGTACTCGCCGTTTAAAAATAGCAGCACTACTCGTGAAAAAATCCATCCATGACACGACTATGGCTCATATAGACATTCAGAAAAGTTTTTTGGGGTTACATGCATTTTTTTAGAGACAACGTAAGCAAAAAAATGTATGAAGGTGGTTAAAACTGCGCTTAACGGGAGGTATCCAATGCAAAAAAGTCCGAATCACCTTGAAAAACAAGACCCGGAGAAAACTTGACGAATTACTTGGACAAGCTCAAAACAACGGCGATCTACGCATGGCTAAACGGATTATGGCCGTGCTTGCTGTAGCCGATGGAGTTCTTTATTCAGTGACTGCGGCTATGCTCAAAGTCAGTGAGGAATCAATTCGGTTATGGGTCAAAGCCTTTCTGTTAAGAGGTGTAGAAGGCCTCAAACCCAAGAAACCCGATGGAAGGCCTTCCAAACTGACCAAGACGCAACGAAAAGAGCTTGATAAGCTTATCACCGAAGGCCCCTCTAAGGCAGGGTTTCCCGGTGCTTGCTGGCGCAGTCCCATGATCCAATTGCTTATTCATGAAAGGTTCGGAGTTCAATATTCAGTGCATTACATTTCCCAGCTACTTAAAAATATGGGGTTTTCATATCAAAAGGCCAAGTTCGTTGCGGACCATAAAGATCCTGAAAAACGCAAAGAATGGCTGGAAAAAACATGGCCAGAAATCTTAAGCCTCGCCAAAGAGAAAAATGCCTACATTTTGTTCGGCGATGAAGTCTCCTTTCCGCAATGGGGGTTTCTAACCTACACTTGGGCAAAAAGGGGACAGCAGCCAGTAGTCAAAACATCGGGGACGCGTAAAGGTTATAAGGTTTTTGGCTTGATTGACTATTTCACCGGCCGCTTCTTTTGCAAAGGCCATGATAAGGGCCGGTTAAACTCCGAATCTTATGAAACCTTTTTGACTGAAGTGCTGTCAAAGACCAGAAAGCACATTATCGTAATACAGGACGGCGCCAGTTACCACACAAGCAAGGCTATGAAGAAATTCTTCGCCACAAAGGCTAATCGCATTACTGTTTATGATTTGCCGTCCTATTCTCCCGATTACAACCCAATCGAAAAGCTTTGGAAAAAAATTAAGGAAAAAGAAATCCACCTTCATTATTCACACACAAAACCACACGGCTGGATAGGCAGAACTAATCAGGTTTACCTTAATACCGAATGGCAGTTGCAGCAGGGCGAATTGAGAGTCATTACTTCTTTCTTATCTGATGGTCAAGTTGGCTCTTTATATAATTATCCAATAAGTGCCGGAGGCGGGAATCCTCCATATATTTGGACAGTTATTTCCGGAAATCTTCCCAATGGTTTATCATTAAATTCTTCTACAGGGAAAGTCTCAGGAACTCCTACCAATATTGGAAACCATGACTTTACTATCAAAGTAACCGATTCCTCAAGTCCAGTGAAAGAAGTCACAAAAGGATTCACCGTCACTATAAATGAGCAACCTCAGCTACTTACTATAATAACTGGGAGCCTTGCAGGTGGTATAGTAGGCACTGGATATACTGCTACTTTATCTGCCTTTGGTGGAACTGAACCTTATGCCTGGTCCCTTGTTTCTGGAAGTTTGCCTGATGGTTTAAAATTGAGTGATAATAGTATTTCTGGTATTCCTGCAAATGTTGGTACATACGATTTTGCGGTAAAACTAAGTGATGCTGCCTCTCAAAATGCTACTAAACAATTGTCCATTAAGGTTGACCCTGCCATTAAACCGCTTGCTATTACAACTGAAAGTCTTCCGGATGGAACTACAGGAAAATCTTATAGTGCAAGTTTGTCAGCCAATGGAGGAACTTCTCCATATAGTTGGTCAATTGCGGCTTTACCTCCTGGCCTTAATTCAAATGAGACTGGAGAAATTTCTGGAAATCTAACCGAAGTAGGCACATATAAAGTTACGTGTACAGTAACTGACTCCTCATCTCCAGTTCAAATAACTGGTAAAAGTTTATCTTTGACTATTATTGAAGAAAATAATAGTGATATTACTACTATTTCTTTTAGAGATGAGATATCATACACAACATTAGATGGTTATTCCGAGGCAAGGTAAAGAAAGGAATTTGGGTGGAGTAGATACTCTTTACGTATAGAGTAACGGTGTCAGAAAAATCCTTTTGAAGGCTGATCTCTCTCAAATTCCGGAAAGCGCGACGATAAACAAGGCGGAGCTCAAACTCTATTGTTACTCGTTGCGGTGGCCATACAACCCAAAACTGGATCTATACGGGGTAACTTATACATGGGAAGAAGGCACAGGAGGGTATTACCAAACCCCGGACAGCGGGGCCACCTGGTATCAATATAATGTTGGTACAGGTGATTGGGCGATGCCAGGCGGCGATGTTGATACGTCTATGGATTTCGGCTATGGCCCAAACGGCCTTGTCTCTGAGGCGGTTATGCAGGAAGATTCCTGGGTTACATTCGACATAACCGGCTTAGCCCAAAAATGGGTGTCCGGTGAAATAGAAAACAATGGCGTATTGATTCAGGCGATTCAGAGAGGTTACAATGCTGCAAGGTTCTACTCAAGTGAATATGCGGATGATGGTCTAAGGCCTGAACTGGTGATAGAGTATTCTTATTAGAAGCGGTGAAAAGTAGGTAAAATAGGCCATCTCCCTTCTATCCTCGAGTGAGCAAAGCGAACTGGCGGTTGTATTTTTCGCTGCAGAGAGCATGAAAAACGATAAATATTGACACCGTGGCCTCATGATATAAACTTTATTTAAAAGTTGAGGATAAAGCCTATGAAAAAGATATTCTGCATCATTCCATTATTGCCCTTGATTATATTCGCCTTCTCTCAGCAAATATTTGCAGCAAATGATTCCTTTACCCAAAAGGACAGAGAACTTCTCATTCGCCTTGATGAACGCTTGAATCAGATAGACAGGCGCTTTCAACAGCAGAATAAGCGTATTGAGGACCTGAGAGGGGATATGAACAGGCGCTTTGAACAGCAGGATAAACGGATACAGGATTTACGAGAGGATATGAATAAACGTTTTGACTTCATGTTAAATATCATGGTTGGGATAGTTACTGCCTTTGCAGCAATAGTGGCAGTGACCATAGGCTTTGCTATTTGGGATCGAAGAACTATGACACGCCCCTTTGAAGATAAAGTAAAAAAGATCGAGTCTGATATTGCCAATGACCATGAAAAATTACACAATCTAATTACAGCTCTAAAGAAACTTGCCAAGACAGACTCAAGATTGGCAGAGGTATTAAAGGCCTTCTCCTTGCTTTAATTGTTTATTCACCGCATAAAGTTTTTCTATGGAATCTCCGTCTCTTATGTCCAAAGTCAACGTCTTTCTCACTATAGATACCGAGCACAGTATCGGTGGCGCTTTTCGTGATCCTAATCTCAAACCGGTTGGTAATGAAAAACGAATATTTGGGCTCATAGGCAACAAGCAATACGGCATTCCTCTGATAATGGACATTGCTGATCGGTATGGAATACCCATTACATTTTTTGTGGAAGTCTTTAACAAGTACTTCTTTGGAGCAGAGGAAACAAGGGAAGTTTGCAATTACATACTGAACCGAAATCACGATATCCAATTACATATCCACCCCAATTATCTCAATTTTGAGCTGCATGATCCTACAAAATTAGTTTTTTCAGACCTGGTAGGAGATTACAGCCTGTCAAGGCAGGCCGAGATCATTGAAGAAGCAAAAGAGACGCTGATTAGTTATGGGGTACCCAGCCCAATTGCCTTCCGGGCTGGCTGCTTCGGTGCCGATAAGAACACTATTAAGGCCCTGAGAAGGACAGGTTTTCTCATTGACAGCTCCTACAATACGGCCTACCTGGAGAATCCTTGTTTGCTGCCTGATATTGAGATAAACGATTTGGCACCCATGCATGGCGTGTGGGAATTCCCCATTACCAACTTTATAGAACATAGT